>JAITLE010000092.1 GCA_031278075.1 Bifidobacteriaceae bacterium
GACGCTATTGCCGCAAACGGGTGCTAAGCCTTGATCCACCGATGATCGCCGCAGGGAAGCACTAGACGGGTGCGATGGGCGTTCCTGGCCGGCGATGGCTACCCGGTGGCCTGCCCGGCTGGTCAGGGGCGTCCAGCGTGCCTAGCTGGCGAGCGGCGCAGTAGGCGAGGATCGGTGGATCCAGGCTTAGCGGGCCGTGGCGGGCGGGCCGCCTACGGGCGGGCGGCGAAACGGTCCAGGAGTGTGGTGTTGCCCGAGACGATCAGCAGATCTTGGGGGGAGATCCGCGTCTCGTCAGTCGCGTACTCGAACTCTTGGCCGGGAGACTTCACGCCGATCACCGTCACCCCGTACTTCTTGAGGATCTGCGATTGGGCCAGGGTGAAGCCGATGGTCTCCTTCGGCGGGTGCATCTTGACGATGGTGAAGCCGTCCTCGAACTCGATGTAGTCGAGGAGGCGGCCGGAGACAAGGTGTGCGACGCGTTCGCCGGCGTCTGCTTCCGGGAGGATCACTTGGCTCGCTCCGATGCGCCTGAGGATCCGGGCGTGCTCCGAGGACGTCGCTTTCGCCCACACTTGGTTCAGGCCCAGATCGACCAGGTTCGATGTGATCAGCACCGAAGCCTCAAGGGCGGTGCCGACTCCGACCACAGCGATCGGGAAGTCGCGGGCGCCCAACTGCTCCAGGGCTTCCGGGTCGGTGCAGTCGGCCTGGACCAAAGGGAGGCGTCCCGACCAGCGCCGGATCACTTCGGGGTCTTTTTCGACCGCGAGGACCTCGCGTCCCAGGCGGTCCACCGTCAAGGCGAGACGCGACCCGAAGCGGCCCATGCCGATGACCAGCACGGCGCCGTCCGTCGGGAGTGGTGTGTCCGGAGTGACCGAGCTGCGCTTGCGGTCCATTCTTTTCTCCTGTTCGGATGTTCCAATGTTCGTGTGTTCAGCTGGTTGGCTGGTTGGTCGCCCAGGCCGGCGCGGCGGTCACCCCACGGTGGGGCGCTCCTCCGGCAATCGGATCACCCGGCGCCGGTGTGTCAGCGCGACTGACGTGGCGATGGTCATTGTGCCGAGCCGGCCCGCCAGCATCAAGGCGGCCAGGGTCAGCTTCGCGACTGCGGGCAGGGTCGGGACAATCCCGGAGCTCAGCCCGCAAGTCGCGAACGCGGAAATGCAGTCGAACAGGATGTGGCTTATCGGCGCGGCGCTGACCAGGCTCAATATCAGCGCGCCGGTGAACACGATCATGACCGACGCCACCGCCACGGTGACAGCGACGCGCAGCACTGACGGCTCGAGGCGACGCCCGAACGCCTCCATGTCCCTGTCGCCGCGGGCTTCGGCGCGGATCGCGAGCAGCATGACGGCAAGTGTCGTCACCTTGATCCCGCCCGCGGTCGAGGCGGAGCCGCCGCCCACGAACATCAGGGCGTCCTGCAACAAGATGGTGGCCGGCCGTTCGTCCGCGATCGAGAACGTCGCGAACCCCCCAGATCGGGTGTTCGCCGAGGCGAACAGGGTCCCGAGCAGGGTGGTGGTGGTCGCCGAACCGCCCAGGGTGGCGGGATTGTTCCACTCCGTGGCGAGGAAGATCAGCCAGGCGATCCCCAATAATCCGAGGCAGAACGTCACGGTGAGCTTCGAGTGCAGGCTGAGGCGCGATGGGTGGCGCCAGTGCCGCTTCAGGTCCAGGATCACGGGGAAGCCCAGCGATCCCGCGAACACGCCGGTCATGATGGGCGCGAGCACCCACCAATCGGAGGCGAACGGTTCCAGCCCGTCCGCGGTGGGGACGAAGCCGGCGTTGTTGAACGCTGAGACGCTGTAGAACACGCCGTGCCAGATCGCCTGCCCGGTCGGCTCGCCCGCCATCACGAAGCGGGGCGTCAGGATGGCGGCGAGGGTCAGCTCGGCGACGATCGAGATCACGGCGACGGCTCGCACCAGCAACCCGACCTCTCCCAGGCGGGATGTGCCCGTCTCGGACGCGGCGAGGATCTTGGAACGCACACCGAGGCGCCGTGATGTCGCCAGCGACAACATGGAGCCGAGCGTCATGACGCCGAGACCGCCCACCTGGATGCCCACGAGGATCGCCACCTGCCCGAACGGCGACCAGTATTCGGCGGTCGGCACGCTGGTCAGACCGGTCACGCAGACCGCGGAAGTCGCGGTGAACAGCGCGTCGACTATCCCCGGCGAATTCGGCCCCGCGCGGGCCACAGGCAGGCAGAGGACTGCCGCGACCAGCGCCACCACCCCTGTGAACGCCGTCACCGCGAACCGCGCCGGGGACATGCGCGCCATGCGGCCGCCCAGCGAGCCCGCGGTGATGGACCCGGGAGATTCTTGCCGCATGGGTTTCACACTACTAACAATGCTCACTACAGTGGACTCGAACAACACCACCCACTCAGGCAAAGGGTCACATGGAAGAGAAGAAGGCGTTCTTGACGGTCTCTGAGGTCGCCCAGACCCTCAGGGTCTCCGACATGACGATTTACCGTCTGGTCGCCAGCGGCGAGATCAGGGCCCTCAAGGTGGGGCGCTCGTACCGGATCCCCGCGGACGCCCTTGAGGAGTGGTTGGAGGACGGACGCAACTGGGAGAGCGGCGCGGCCGTTCGCGCCTGACCGCTATCCGCCGCCCGGCGCCGGGCTGGCCGGTGAACGGACTGAGGTAGGATGCCTTGCCAGCGCATGCGCCAGGCGAGGCGTGCGGGCAGCCCAACTAGCGAGTAGAAGTGTGAGGACCGTATGGGGTCGGTAATCAAGAAGCGCCGCAAGCGGATGGCGAAGAAGAAGCACCGCAAGTTGCTGCGCAAAACCCGGCATCAACGGCGCAACAAGAAGTAGCCGGCCGGCAAGACGTGCCCGGTGGTCGGTGAGCGGATCAGTCGAAGCTCACGCCACCGGGCGTTCTGCTGTCCTGAACGCTCCGACATCCGGGACGCGGTGCGCTATCGCGATCTCGGGGGCGGTGAAATAGCGCGATTCTCCGGTGCGGCGCCGCACCTGGACCCCATGCTCGTCGGCCTCTTCGAGGGTTCCCACCCAGTCGGCGTAGCCACCCTCCGGCAACCGCCGCCGGATCGTCACCCGGATCCCCAACGGCCAATCCAGCCACGGCGGTTCGCTCGCCACCACACCCCTCGGCGTCAACGCCGGCGCCTCACCGCGCGGGTGATGTGCTGCGCCACCGACCACGCCGCCCACACGGCGCCAAGACGGTACGCGGCGCGGATCGAGCGCCGCACAGCGCGCCGCTTGTCCCGGAACTCGCGGATCGGCCAACGGTTCTCGCGGCAATAGCGGCGTAGCCGCCTATCCGGGTTGATGCCCGTCGGGTGTCCCACCGACGAGAGGATCGGGATGTCGTTCGCTGAATCGCCATATGCGTAAGACGCCGCGAGCGCGATTCCGCGCCGTTCCGCCAGCCTGAGCGCCGCGTCGGCCTTGGCCGGGCCGTGCAGCAGGCCGCCCTTGAGGCGGCCGGTGAAATAGCCGTTCTCGCTCTCGGCGACTGTGCCAAGGGCGCCGGTGGCGCCCACCCGCTGCGCCACCAGATCCACCACCACCGTGGGCGAGGCCGAGATCAACCAGACCTCATGCCCCTGAGCCAAGTGCCCATCCAGCAACTCCTTCGCGCCCGGGTAAACCCGGCCCGCCAACACCTCGTCCCAAACCTGCTCCGCCACAGCCGTCATTTGAGCCACCGGCCGGCCCCGGATCGCTTCCAAAGAACGTGTCCGGGCCGCCTCGACCCCGGCAGTCGACTCCCCGAAGAACAAGTACCGCAGGTTCAAGCGCACCACTCGCAGGACGTCGCGGGCTGACAAGAATCCCCAACGGTAAAGCCCGACACCGAGGTAGAACAGGCTCGTGCCACGCAGAATCGTGTTGTCGACGTCGAAGAACGCCGCCACCAAGTTGGGCGGGCCACCGGCCGAGACCTGGGCGCCGGGGCTGGGCGGCGGGTCTGGCGCGGGCGTTGCTGTGGTCACCCGACCCAGTATCGCGCCGCGTGCCGCCAGCCGCCAATCCGGCCCGCGGCGCTCCCACGCCCCAGGATTGGACCTGGCCCGCCGCGCCAAGCAAACTAAAGGGCATGGCCGCACCTCGCACCACCATCCATCTTGTCCGCCACGGCGAGGTCGAAAACCCCGACGACGTCCTATATGAGCGTCTCGACGGCTTCCACCTCTCCGCAGTCGGCCAAGCCATGGCGCGCCGCCTGGCCGACCATTTCGCCCGGCGCGCGCGCGGAGACGTGGACCTCTTGTTGGCTAGCCCGTTGGAGCGCGCCCAAGAGACCGCGGCGCCCATCGCCGAGGCCCTTGGCCTGGCGATCCGCACCGAGCCGCGCGTCATCGAAGCCCGGAGCGACTTCGCCGGGCGCCGCATCGACCTGCCGAACCTCGCCAAACCATCAGCGGCGCGGCGGCTCTACAACCCGCTGCGCCCCTCCTGGGGTGAGCCGTTCACGGAGATCGCGGCCCGCATGCACGCCGTGATAGCGGAGCTGCGCGACGAGATCCCCGGCGGCCAAGCCATCGTCGTGACCCACCAATCACCCGCGTGGCGCGCCCGCTTGAAGGCCGAGGGCCGTCCCCTATGGACGCTGCCGCGCGGTCGCGCCTGCTCGTTGGCCTCCGTCACGTCGTTGGTCTACGAGGGCGGTCAGCTAGGCGCGGTCGGCTACTGCGAACCCGCCGCCGACCTGCTGCCGCAGCGCTTGCGCTAAGCCGCGCGGACGGCATCGGCCACTGGGCTAGCTGTCTGACGTGGACGGCTTCGGGCCGTCGCCGCCCTGATCGCGTTCTCGGCGGCGGCGCTCGCGTTCCCGGCGGGCCTGTTCCTCGGCCAACTGGCGGAGGAAAGCGGGGTTGTCGTCGGGCGCGAGCGGTCCGCGGCGGCGGGGCCCGGCGCGGCCGGGGTGGGGCCTCGCGATCTTCGACACGGCCAACCAGGCGAGCGGGCCGACGTACCCGAGGAGCAAGATGACCAACACCCAGACGACCTTGGGGACGGATGTGCGCTCGACATCGTCGTCCGCGACGCAATCGATGAGCGCGTAGAGCGCCAACGCGATCGGCAGGACGTACAGCAGCAGGATTCTGAGCATCGCCAACAGCCTACTTGCGTCAGCTCAATCGTTGAACAAGCCCAAGTGGGCCAAAGACAGCGCGAGCAGGATCGAATAACCTAGCTCGACTTGGCCGGTGCGGGTGAGGACTCGGACCAGTTCGGCCCCGCGCGCGCCGGCGCCCACAGCGCTGGTCAGGCGTGCGGCGGGCACGGCCATGAGCAGCACCACGAGGACACGGGGACGCCCGATGGCGCACACCGCGCCCGCGAGCAGCGCCAGCCACATCTCCCAGGAGTAGAGGGCGCGGGCCCTCGAGCCGCCGAGTTTGACCGCCAATGTCAGCTTGCCGGCGGCTTTGTCTGGAACGGCGTCCCGGAGGTTGTTGGCCATCAGGATGGCTGAGGCCAGCAACCCCACACCGACTGAACCGACCGCCGCCTGCCAGGTCACGGTCAAATGCTGGGTGTAGCAGGTCCCGAGCACAGGAACCGGCCCGAAGAAGATGAAGACGCCGACTTCGCCGAGGCCGCGGTAGCCGTAGGGCCGTGAGCCTCCGGTGTAGAACCACGCGGCCGCGATGGCGGCCGCGCCCACCACGATCAGCCACCACTGGCCGGTGGCCCAGACGAGCCCGAGCCCCGCCGCCGCGCCCGCGGCGAAACAGCTGAACGCCGCGGCCCTGACCGCGCCCGCCTTGGCGGCGCCGGAGCCGACCAGCCGGGGAGGTCCGTCGCGGCGCTGGTCGGAGCCGCGCACACCGTCGGAGTAGTCGTTGGCGAGATTCGCCCCGATCTGGAGTGCGAGCGCCACCGCTAAACACAACGCCGCCCGGTTCCAGAGGGGCGGCGTCTCCGGCTGCCAGGACGCTCCGATCCCGACCAGCACCGGCGCGACCGCGGCCGGGAGCGTGCGCACGCGCAGACCGCCCAGCCATTGAGAAAGACTCGCCACCGTCTCAGAGTAGCCGCCGCGCCGCTTGATCCGTTGTGAGCCGCGCCGCCAGAAGGCGGCCCTGGACGCGGTCGGGTTTGCCCGGGCCCAACTCGGCAAGCGCGGCGACCACCGCCCAGCGGCGCGGCGCATGGGCGGGCCCGAGCCGCGCTTTGACGTGTGCGCGGAGCTGGTCGATCGGTGGCGCGCCCGGCCCGGCGGGCGTTATCAGCGCCGTCACCGCCTCGCCCCACACCTCGTCCGGCAGCCCCACGACCAGCGCGTCGCCGACCCCGGGGAGTTCCCGCAGCACCGCTTCGACGGCCTCAGCGGCGATCGTTTGACCACCAGTGGTGATCGCGTTGTCCGCCCGCCCGAGGATCTCCAGCCGGCCATCTGCCGCCCAACGTCCCAGGTCCGAGCTGGTGAACCAGCGTCGCCCGCGTTCTTCGACGAACCGCTCAGGGGCGCCGGCCGCATAGCCCAGCGCCAGCGTGGGCCCACCTAGCAGCACCAGCCCGCCGTTTGACAGGCGCGCCGCGACGCCGGCAAGCGGCACGCCGTCGTAAACACAGCCGCCGCAGGTCTCCGCCATGCCGTACGTCTCCACCACGCGCGCTCCCGCCGCCTCGGCCCGCTGGCGCAGGTTCGCGTCGAGCCGCCCGCCTCCCACCAGCACCGCGTCGAAGCGACCAAGGCGCACGATGCCGACCGCTCCCGTCTCCAGCAGTCGCCCCAGTTGGGTGGGCACCAGCGACACAAAGGCCGGACCGGGCGGCAGCGCGGCAGCCGCCCGGGCGAATGCCTCCGGTGTGAACCGGCCAGGCGGCAGCGTCTCAAGCGCCGTGCCGGCGAGGAGCGCCCTGGCGACTACGTTGAGCCCAGCGATGCCGGTGGTGGGCAGGGCGAGCAGCCAGCTACCGGGGCCGCCGAGCCGTTCGGCGCTGATTCGCGCCGAGGCGGTGACCGCCGCGGCGCTGAGCGCCGCCCAGCGGGGCGGACCGGTCGAACCCGAGGTCGGCACGGCCAAGGCCGTGCCTTCCGGAAGCTCAGTGGGGGCGCCTAAGCGGTCGGCCGCGATCACGACCGGTGGCCCCCCGCGCAGCGCTGCGCTGAGCCGGCCCACGAGTGTCGCCAGTTCCACCCGGTAAGCGTAAGCCTGGCCGGAACCGTGTGCCGGGGTCATCCATGTCGCTGCCGGGGCCGGGCTTGGCCTGGGGCGTCAGCGACGGGCAAGTGTGTCGCCGCTGCTGGGTGGCTTCGGGCGGATCTGGGTGGGCGTCACCATTCCCACCCTTCTCTCACCGGGAGCGAGAAGGACGATCCGCTGGCGCCGCGTCGGGGCATGAGCGGACCCGGAAGTGTCCACATAGTGGACGATTCTGTTCGCATGCTGAGAACGCGATGCGCGCCGCGGGGCCGCGCGACGGTGTGAAAGCGCTGGTCGGAGCGCCATTATTGGGCCGCTGGAACAATCCGCCGCCCGGCCGCGTTACCCGCCACATGAATGGAATGGTGGAGTTCTCACGGAAGCGCGCGGCCGGGATCATCGTAGCCGTGGCGATAGCTCTCGTCGCTTCGGTGGCGTTTGGAGTGGGCCCCCTCGCCCCAAAACGCGCCGATGCGGCCGACTCGGTCACCTTCGTCGTCAATTCGACCGAGTTGATAGTCGCTGGATCCTCGTGCGAAGCCGACGGGGTGTGCACCCTGCGCCAAGCGATCGAAGACGCCAACGAGGTGGCCCCAGAAAAGGAAGTGCGGATCGAAGTCGCAGACGGAGTCTTTGGCGACATCCCGTTCCCGACCGCTCTGAATCAACTGATGACCACGGACGACGCCTCCCCCGGCGACACGTCCGGCGCGGTGTTCTGGGTCAAGCGGTCCATGACAATCGACCTGGACGGACGCTTACACCTCCGCACCCCAAACGGCACGCTGACAGCCGCGTTGGCAGCCGGCCTGTGGGTGGACGCGCCAAACGTGTCGCTGTTGGACTTCGACGATTGGACGGCCAGCTATAGCGCCATCGTCTTCTCCGCGGCTTCCGACGGCTCGTCGCTGCGCGGCGGTCACAATATCCAAAGCCGCAACTACCACACCAACCGGTTCGTCGCCGTGTTGGGCGGCGCCGACAACATCACCATTGAGGATCTGGTGCTGGGGCACCAATACAGCGGGCAGTTAGATGGCGGCAGCATAGCGCTCACTCCGTCGACGACAGCCCTCGGCTCTTCCGCGGAGCCGATCACAAACCTCACCATCAAGGGAGTCACCTTTGACAACACGACCGTCGCCGGGAGCCACTGTTCGACAACCGACGGCATGGGGTGCCTCCCGACTGGTGTCAATGTGACCAACAACGTGAAAGTCGACGGCTTGATCATCGAAGACTGCGTCTTCGTCAACTTCGGGGCCGACGCGTTGGCCACAGGCCAGCCGATCGACGCGTACTACGCGGGTGACGGATCCAATTGGGACATCAGGAACAACGTGTTCACCGACATCCAGGTGGACGGCTCCGAGCTGGCGGCCACGATCCTGCTGCCCTTCGACAACAGATTGAGCGGCGTCAACTACATCCGGAACAACATCTTCGACAACGCCGCGACGGCGTCCACTGGCAGCCAAAGCACGGCGATCAGCTGGAATTCGGCGAGCTACACAGAGAACGGCACGGCCACTAAACCCTCGAACTTGTTCATTCAAGACAACTATTTCAACGGCTACGGGAAGAGTTTGCCCACCATCCGGTTGACAGAGACCGGGACGACAACGGTGCGCCGGAACGTGTTCGGCACGGCCACCACCGCTGCGGCCGAAACCGAAAAAGAAGAGACCGCGTCCGACAAGGTGATGTTCGACAACTACAACGCCACCTCGAACCGTGACATCCGCACCTGGCGTCCCGTGGCCTACAAGTTGGACCAGTGCGTCCCCACGGTGCAAGTGGCGGCGAACACCGCTGGCACGTCCCCGAACACTCCGGTGACGTTAGATTTCTATTGGACCAAGGCGACCACCGCGGAGGTTTACCTCGGTAGCGTCGAAGGCGTCACCGGCGGCGGTTGGGTGACCCTTGACCAGATTCCCGCCGAAGGCTACATCCGGGTCCAGACCCACGGAGCCGGGACCAGCCCCGACCAACCCGAGTCGTCACAATATTCGAAGACGCTTGCGGTGCCCGCGCCGCCGGACTGCTCGCCCAAGTTGGAGATCGACTTGCAGGTTTGGACCGACGTCCCGAGCGATGCGACCAGCTACGAGGCGATCATGGATTCGGGCGCCACCGAGTTGCCCGAAGCCGCGCGCATCCCGCCCGGCGCCGCCGTGTGGCTCACCTACACGGTCCGCAACACGGGGAACGTGAACTTGGAACGGGTGGCTGTCAAGGACCGAGGCCACGCGACCGTGTGCGTGATCGCCCTGATCGAGGCAGGCGACCAGGCGGGCTGCGCGAGGGCCACAGTCATCCCCGAGACGGCCGGGGAATAGCGGCCCCGCCACCTCAGGGGATTCCAGCTCACTTCGCTTCGGCGGCCGGCGCGAAATCCTCCCCGGCCTGGGCCTGGTCCAATTCCGCGTCGGTCAAAGCGTGGAAATGCGGGTCCAGGCCGTTGCCCGTGGCCACCCCAACCGGCACCGCTGTGGTGGCGGCGCGGAAGAACTCCGGGCGGCGAATGTTGTTGATCACCAGGAAGACGACCCCGACCAGAAGGATGACCACCGACAGGATGAAAACCAACCCCACCCCGAGGATGTTGGACTCAGAGCCGTACTCCGGGTCCAGCGAGGCGATCAACTCATGGACAAACATGAACGCCAGGAACAACCCGCCGACCAGCGGGAAGAACAATTGGAACCAGAAGTTCCGGAAAGAAGCGAACCACTGGCGCCGGAAGTACCAGACCGCGGCGAACGAGGTCAGGCCGTAGTAGAAACAGATGAAGATCGCGGTGGTCAACATGGTGTCGCTGAGGACGTTGTCGCTGATCGGGCGCATGATCGCGTAATAGCCGGCGGCGACGGCGCCGGCGACGAGCGTGGCGGTGCCCGGTGTGGCGAACCGAGACGTCTTGGCGAACTTCGGGCTCAGGCCACCGTAGTGGCCCATCGCGAGCATCGTCCGGGCCGGTGAGACGAACGTGGACTCGAGCGACGCCAGCGAGGACGAGAGGATCGCCAAGAAGACCAGAATCGCCCAGCCTTGGCCCATGACCGGCGCCGCGAGCACCGCGAAGACGTTCTCGCCTTCGTGGATCTGGTCGCCTGTCAACCCCAACGGGCCGTCGCCGACGCCCGCGAAAATGATGGTCGCGGTGGAGACGAACAGGTAATAGATGGTGATCAAGACGATGGTCCACGCGGCGGCGCGGCCGGGTGTCTTCTGTGGGTTCTTCGTCTCCTCGGTCATCGTCAGGACCACATCCCAGCCCCAGTAGATGAACACCGCGACGGTCAACCCGGAGATCAGCGCGCTGGGACCAAAACTCTCATGTTGGAGCAGACTGATCGGGTTGAACCAGTCCCACGAGAAGTCGAGGCCGCCCTCATAGCCGGTCCCGTCGCGGTGCTTGGCGATGGCGACCCAACCGAAAATGAACACCGCCAGAAGCTGGAACGCCACCATGATGTACTGGAAGCGCGCGGTGATTTGAATGTCGTGGTAGACGAACCACGTCGCGCCCGCGGTCAGCGCGACCACGGCCACCACGTTGAACAAGACATTCCCGGAGTTCAGATCCGCTAGCGCGGTCCAATCGGCTGGCCCGACCAACCGCACAATCCAATCGATCGTCTGGAACAAGAACTCCGCGGCGATCTGCGCCAGCGAGGCGAGCACCACGATGGTCGAAGCGATCAGGCCCCAGCCCGTCAGCCAGCCAAAACGTGGGCCCAGCGCCCGGGCGCCCCACGTGAACGAAGTGCCGGAGTCCGGGATCGCCCGGTTCAGCTCCCTGTAGCCCAGGGCCACAAAAAGCATGGGGACAAGGCCCAGCCAGACGATCGACGGCGCCCACGGGCCGACCTCTTCCGCCGCGGTGCCGAGCGTCGCGGTGAGCGTGTAATCCGGCGCGATACATGAGATTCCGATCGCGACGGCGCCGATCAAGCCGATCGACCCCCTCGCCAAGCCCTTGTGGGACAGCTCTCGGCTCTTAGCTTCTTTGCTCATGGGTTCTCGGTCCTTCGGATGGGAGACAGTTGAACTGATCAGTGGGCTGACATGACGTGTTTGACGCGCGTGTACTCCTCAAGCGCGTAGTGGCTCAGGTCCTTGCCGTAGCCAGAAGACTTGAACCCACCATGCGGGAATTCGGCGACCAGCGGAATGTGGGTGTTGATCCAGACGGTTCCGAAGTCCAATTCGCGGGTGAACCGCAGCGCCAGCGCATGGGACGCGGTCCAAACACTGGAGGCGAGGCCGTACGCCACGTCGTTCGCGAGCGTGACGGCTTGGTCGGCATCGTCGAATGGCTGCACGGTGATCACCGGGCCGAACACCTCTTCTTGAACGATCGCGTCGTTCTGGCGCACTCCGAAGACCACCGTCGGAGCGACGAAATAGCCGCGGTCGCCGACGCGCTCGCCGCCGGCTTCAATCCGGGCGTGCGCCGGCAAATCGCGGAGGAACCCCAACACTTTGGCGAAATGGGCGGCGTTGTTGAGCGGGCCGTACAACACGTCCGGGTCGGAGGGCGGGCCGGTGCGCGTGGCGCGCGCTTGCGCCGCCAATTTCGCGACGAACTCATCGGCCACGGAGCGCTCGACCAGCACCCGGCAGGCCGCCGTGCAATCCTGGCCGGCGTTGAAAAAGCCCGCGCCCGCGATTCCCTCGGCTGCCGCGTCGAGGTCCGCGTCAGCGAACACTATGGCCGGCGCTTTACCGCCAAGCTCCAAGTGGCAGCGTTTCAAGGTGTCCGATGCCGTCCGCGCGACCGCCCGCCCGGCCCGCGTCGAACCCGTCAGCGAGACAAGCGCCGGGACCGGGTGGCCGGCTAAAGCCTCGCCGGTCTTGGCGCCGCCGAGCACCACGTTGAAAACGCCGGCCGGGAGGATCTCCGCGGCGATCTGGGCGAGCAAGAGGGTCGATTCGGGAGTGGATGGCGCCGGTTTGAGGACTATCGTGTCTCCGGCGGCCAGCGCTGGCGCGATCTTCCAGACCGCCATGAACAGGGGATAATTCCACGGTGTGATCTGGGCGACCACGCCTAACGGCTCCCGCCTGGTGTAGGAGGTCAGCCCCTCCGCGTATTCGCCGGCCCCGATCCCCTCGAGGACGCGTGCCGCGCCGGCGAAAAACCTGAGGTGGTCCACGGCGACAGCGATCTCGTCGTCCCGGATCGACGCCAGCGGTTGGCCCGTGTTGCGGGCTTGGGCCGCGACCAGATCGTCGGCGTGAGCCTCGATCGCGTCCGCGAGGCCGTTCATCAACGTTTGGCGTTCGCTCGGGGTGGTCCTGCCCCAGCTCTTGAACGCGCGGGCGGCGGCCCGGACGGCGTCGTCGACGTCTTGTTCGGTGGAATCAGGCGCGACGGCCACCACTTCTTCGGTGGCCGGGTCGATCACGTCGTGGGTCGTCGAACCCCGCGACAACCGAAGTTCGCCGTCGACAAAGTTGGAGAGCGGGGCGTTCGGCATGGGTCGATCCTTTCGGGCTGGTCCTGCTGAGTCCTGCTGAGTCCTGCTGGGTCCTGCTGGGTCCTGCTTGATAGCGTCACTGCGCGGGCGTGCCGACAGTAAAACAACCCCATGTGACAATCATGTGACGAGCGTGTGACAAAGGCGCCGCAGCGGACGTCGCCGGTCGGCATCGGCCACCGCGTGGGCGCTCGCGCGGCGGATTCAGACGGCGGCGAGGGCCTCGCCTAGAACCCCGATGGCCTCTGTGAGCAAAGCGTCCGAGATTGTCAGCGGCGGAAGGAAGCGGATCACATTCCCGTACGAGCCGCAGGTCAACGTGGCGACGCCGTGGCCGATGGCGTGGCCCGCGACAGCTTTCGCCAGCGCCGCGTCGGGCGCTTGGCTGGCCGGGTCGACCAGTTCGATCGCCTGCATGGCGCCGCGCCCCCGGACCTCGCCGATCCGCGCGTCGGCGGCCTGGAGGGCGCGCAATCCCGCGGTCAGCGTGGCGCCGATCTCGCGAGCGCGCTGCCTGAGGCCGTCGCGTTCGATCGCGTCGAGGACCGCGAGCGCCGCCGCGCAAGCGGCCGGGTTGCCGCCAAACGTGCCGCCGATGCCGCCCGGCCCCGCCGCGTCCATGATCTCCGCCCGCCCGACCACACCAGACAGGGGCATGCCGCCCGCGATGCCCTTCGCGACGGTGATCAAGTCCGGGGTGACGCCCTCATGTTCGATCGCGAAGAAGTCGCCGGTGCGGGCGATCCCAGACTGGATCTCGTCCGCCACGAACACGGCGCCGTGGCGGTGGCACCACTCCACGATCGCCTTGGTGAAACCGGGCGCGGGTGTCAAGAACCCGCCCTCGCCTTGAATCGGCTCGAGGACCACAGCGGCGACGTTCGCGGCGCCGATCTGGGTCTCGACGTGCTCGATCCAGCGCTGGGCCGCGGCCTCGCCGCTCAACCCGTCGCGGTACGGATAGGACGCCGGGCCGCGGTAGACCTCGGCGGGGAATGGAGCGAAGTGGGCCTTGTACGGCTTGGCTTTGGCGGTCATCGCCAGCGCCATGTAGGTGCGGCCGTGGAAGGCGTGGTCGAACGCGACCACGGCCTGGCGGCCGGTCGCGGCGCGTGCGATCTTGACCGCGTTCTCGACCGCTTCCGCGCCGGAGTTGAAGAACATGGCCCGGACATCTTCCGCGGGGACGCCGGGGTAACGCGCGGCGAGCTGCTCAGCGAGCGCGATATAGCTCTCATAAGGAGTCACCATGAAACAGGTGTGGGTGAAGCGGCGCACTTGCTCAGCCACCGCCGCCGCGACTGCGGGATGGGACGCGCCGACGGTGGTCACCGCGATCCCCGAGGCCAGATCGATCAGCGAATTGCCGTCCACGTCGAGGATCACACCGCCGCCCGCCCGCGCCGCGAACACCGGGAGGGTGGGGGAATGTGCCGCCTTCGGCGCGGCGGCCCGCAGGCGAGCGGCGAGTCGCTGGGAATTCGGCCCGGGGATGGACGTGACCAGGCGGCGCACCTGGGGCAGCGGCGTGAGATCGGCGGGGGGTTGAGTTGCGGACACGGGGGCTCCTTCAATTCGATCCGGCGAGGGGTTGGTGAAGCCAGCTTAAGCCTCGCGCCACGTTGACCGCGCGGGTCGCGGCCTGTTGACAGTGGCGAGATCTGCCTCGGCGACACGCACACGTCGACCGCGCGGGTGGCGGCTTGTTCCGCGAACCCGACGCCCGATGCCGTCTCCACCCGCCCAGTTCACTCCGCTCGTCTCGTGCGAGGCCAGTCGCGCGGACCTTGGCGACTCAGGGCGGCGTCGCCATCTCCAGCGGCGCCCAATCCGCCGCCCATCTGCGTCTCCTGGGGTCAGGGAGCTGTGGCAGTTCTGGCCGGGTTGGCGCTGATCCGGG
>JAITLE010000105.1 GCA_031278075.1 Bifidobacteriaceae bacterium
CAGCCCCAACCCGACACCCCGCGCGACGCGGCCCAGCCCCAGCCCGGCATCCCGCGCGACGCGGCACAGCCCCAACCCGACATCCCGCGCGACGCGGCACAGCCCCAACCCGACACCCCGGCGGAACTCACAGAGGCGCCCGGTCCGGTCACGGCGGCAGAGTGGCCCAAGGTGGTGGCTCGCGCCGTGGAGCTGATCAAGGCCGGCGAGATGGAGAAGGTGGTCCTGGCCCGGTCAGTCCTGGCGCGAGCGAGCCGCGGCCGGATCGACTCGAGGGCGGCGTTGGCCTTCCTCGCCGACCGGTACCGCGACACCTGGACATTCAGCGTGGACGGGTTGATCGGGGCCACGCCCGAACTCTTGATCCGGTCCAGCCGCGGACTTGTCACATCGCGGGTGCTGGCTGGGACCATCCGCCGCGGCGGGGACGACGCCGCCGATCTGGCCCGGGCGGCGGCGTTGGCGCGCAGCTCGAAGGATCTAGAGGAGCATGAGTTCGCGGTCGCGTCGGTGGTGGCGGCGTTAGAGCCGTTTGTCGAGGAGCTCTCCGTCCCGGAGACCCCATCCGTGCTGCACCTCCCGAACGTGATGCACCTCGCGACCGAGGTGGTGGGCGAGCTGCGCCGTTCACGCGCGGGCGCGTTCCCCGGTGCGCTCTCACTGGTCGAGGCGCTGCACCCGAGCGCCGCTGTGTGCGGCACGCCGCGGGAGGCGGCGCTGGACGGCATCGTGCGCTTGGAGGGACTGGACCGGGGACGCTACGCGGGACCGGTCGGCTGGATCGACCAGAACGGCGCGGGCGAATGGGGCATCGCGCTGCGCTGCGCCGCGCTCGACGCGGACCGAAGCGAGGCGCGGCTGTGGGCGGGCGGCGGCATAGTGGCCGCGTCCGACCCGGTGGCGGAACTCGCCGAGACCGAGGCCAAGCTGGCGCCGATGCGCGAGGCGCTGGGCCTGGCCACGCCGCCCCCCCGGAGGCGCCTCGACGGCTGACTCCGGGGGTTCTTGAACAGCCCCGGGCCACCAAGAAGGCCCGGAATCAGTCCTCGCGTGTCGTGAGCGTGGCCTCCAGGTCGATCTGAGCGCCGGCCCGCACCACGGCCAAGGCCACCTTGTCGCCTGGGTTGTAGGACCTGATCCAAGCCGTCAACGAATCCGAGCCGGTGATGGGGTTGCCGTCCACAGCGATGATCACGTCGTCGGCTTCGAGCCCGACCTGCTCGGCGGGGGTGCCGCGCTCGACCCGATCGATCAGGGCGCCAGCTCGGCGCACGCCGCCGGCGTCGACAATCGTGCTCGCGGCCCGCACGCCGAGGTATGGATGGACGGCCACGCCGGAGTCGACCAACTGCCTGGCCACATTGGCGACCAGATTGGCGGGGATCGCGAAAGCGAGCCCGATATTGCCCGTGGTCACATCCGTCATGGTCGCGATCGAGCTGTTGATCCCGATGACCTTGCCTTCCGCGTTGAACAGCGGGCCGCCGGAGTTGCCCGGGTTGACGGCCGCGTCCACCTGGATCGCGTTCGTCACCACCTGCACATCACCTGACTGGTAGCCAGAGGCCTGGGTCGTGACGGGCCGGTTCAGGGCCGAGACGATACCCGTCGTCGCGGTGTTGTCCAAGCCGAGCGGATTGCCGACCGCCATCACCGGCTCGCCGACGACGACCACGCTCGAATCGCCGAATGCCGCCTCTTTCAAGTCCGTCGGCGGATTGTCCAGCTCGATCACCGCGAGGTCGGTCGACGGATCGGTGCCAAGCACGCTCGCCTCGAAGACACGCCCGTCCGACATCACGATCTGGATGTCCGTCGAGTCCGCCACCACGTGGTTGTTGGTGACCACATAGCCGGCGACCGAGTTGATGATCACACCCGAGCCCTGCGCCTCCGCAAAGGTGCCCGCAGACACTCGGATCGCGACCACGGTCGGCTGCACAGCTTGGGCCACCACGGCCCAATCCGGCGCGGCGGCGCTCGATGCCGCAGGAGGGACCTGAGCGGTGTTGGTCCCGGAAGTCGGCGCTTGGGCTGGCCCGGAGGCGCCTGCGCTTGGCGTGGCGCCTGTCGACGGCGAGCTAGGTGCCGCCGCGGGGGTGTCGCGCGTCGTCAGGTAATACGTCCCGCCGCCCACCGCGCCACCCACCACCAGCGCGGTGACCAGGGAGATCGCCCAGGCCCCGCCCCGCGTCACCGTCTTGGCCCGGCGCCCGGAGCCCGCGCCGGCGGACGCCCGCTCGGCGCCAGTCTCCAATTCCGCAGGGGGGAACCGCGGCGCCACCGGGCCAGGCGCGACCGGGCCAGGCGCGGCCGGCGGCGGGGCGCCCAGCGCGTAAGCGGGCGCCTGGTAGGACGATGCCGTCCGCGCCGGCGACGGCGGATTCGTCGAGGATGCGACCGGGCCGGGCCGCGGTTCGTTCGCGGCCTGCCAAGCGCGCGCCTCCCTGGCACCTGCCGCGCCGGCATCCTGGCCCAGTGGCCGCGTCGTGATCGGAGGGGTGCCCGGTTGCACCGGGAGCTTGAAGCCGCCATAGGGCGGCGGCGGACTAGCCTGACCGCCAGACCCCGGCAGCGCGCCGAGCGCGCTTGAACCGCCGGACTCGGCGGGCGCGCCTGGGCCGCTGGGCCCGGCCGAACCGCCAGACTCGCTGGGCCCGGCCGAACCGCCAGACTCGGCGGGCGCGCCAGGGCCGCTGGATCCGGCCATGCCACCAGATCCGCTGTTCCCTGCCGAACCGCTAGACCCAACTGGACCGCCGGAGCCGCCCGGTTGGTGGGCCCCGGAGAGTCTCACTGGGCCGTGATCAGCGTCTGCCACGTCGTCGAACCAGCTGGACGCCGGCGGCCGAGGCGGCCGCACCGCTGGTGGGAACTGCGGCGGAAGCCCTGACGGGCTGGGCGGGGCGGCGGAGCGGTCGGAATCGGGCGCGGCCGCCCGAACGCGTTCACTCGCTTCCGGCGCCGCAGCCCAAGGCGGGGTCGGCGCGGCCGACGCCGCAGACCCAGCCGACGCGGCAGGAACAGCCCCCGACGCCGCAGACCCAGCCGGCGCCCCAGACCCAGCCGGCACCGCAGACCAAGGCGGGATCGGCGCGGCCGACGCGACAGACCCGGTCGGCGCGGCAGACCCAGCCGACGCGGCAGGAACAGCCCCCGACGCCGCAGCCCAAGGCGGCGCCGCAGACCCAGCCGGCGCCGCAGCCCAAGGCGGGGTCGGCGCAGCCG
>JAITLE010000026.1 GCA_031278075.1 Bifidobacteriaceae bacterium
GCCCACATCCCTGATCGCGCTCCGCGCCGTGAGGCGCACACCGACCACCGCGACCGCCTCAGCCCCGGCCTGCCACAACGCGCCCACGATCAACCGCAGATCGCCGGACCGGATGCGGGCGTCGCTGTTGCCCTGAGCCACCGCGTCGGCATCGGGCGTTATGGCGACCCTGACCCCAGGACCCGTCACCGCCTGGGCGCCGACCTGCGCCGACAGCTCACGCGCCGCCGCCGCGGCGCTCGGATCCCGCAGGCCGATCAACTCGTCACGTAACGCGTTCACCTCCGCCGAGAGGGCGCCGACCTGTTCGCCCAGCGCGTCGAGGCGCGCCCGCGCCGCCTCGGCGGTCTCCTCCAACCGGGCGCGGGCACGCTGATCCGATTCCGCGGGGCTGCGCAGAACCCTCACCCCCCAGGTCACGGCCAGGCCCAAGACCAAGGCGATGGCCAGCACCATCGACCAGGTCCAGCGTGGCCTGACCGCGAGACCCGCCTCACGACGCGCCGCCGCCTCCGCGTAGCCGCCGTCCAGCGGCCGCGCCATGACCTCCGTCAAGAGGGTCATCGAAGCGTCGGGCCGCCTCACGGCGCAGCCTGCCCGACCACGGCGCCGCCCGGCGCCAGCCGCAACGCCCGCCAGCTCTCGACCAGGTAGACAACGCAGGCGACCCAGTACAGCATCAAGCCCCAGATCGCGCAGGCCCAGCCCGCCACCCACGCCACCCGCTCAACCCAGCCGCCCTGTTCGGCCAAGAGCAGCAAAGGGAAGGCGTACATCAAAGCGAACGTCGCCGCTTTGCCGACGAAGACCACCGCCGGCGGGTCGATCCCGCGCAGCTTCAACATCAGCAACGCCATCCCCATGACCGCCTCGCGCGCCGCCAGCGACGCCACCAGCCACCAAGGGATGATCGCGCGCCAGCCGAGCAGGAACACGGTGCACAAGATGAACAGGCGGTCAGCCGCCGGGTCCAACAGTTGGCCCAGCCTGGAGTACTGCCGCAGGCGACGCGCCGCGAAGCCGTCCAACCAGTCGGTCACACCCGAGAACGCCATCACCGCGATCGCCCACACGTCCCAATGCCGCACCACCAACCACACGAACACCGGCACCAGCGCGAGCCTGAGCGCCGAGATGGCGTTCGGCACAGTCGCCACTCGATGCGCCAGTGGCGCGTGGTCCGCCGTCAATTGTTCCGCGCTCCTTTCCCATTCAGCCTATATTGTCCCTGTCATGGGCTTCAGGCATCTCGCAGAACCGGTTTCGCACGTCGAGATCGTCAAGAAGTCGCGCTTCGTCACCCGTTTGCGACCGATCAGCGACCCAGCCCAGCTCAAAGCGGCGCTCGACACCGTCCGCAAGACCGAGTACGGCGCGCGCCATCACGCGACCGCCAGCGTGATCGGGCACGATGCCGTCTACCAGCGTTCCAGCGACGACGGCGAACCAGCCGGCTCCGCGGGCATGCCCATGCTTCAAGTGCTCCGACGCGCGCGCGTGACCGACATCCTGGCGGTGGTCAGCCGCCATTTCGGGGGCGTCTTGTTGGGCAAGGCCGGACTGGCACGAGCTTACGCGGGCGGCGTCAGCGCCGCCCTGGCCGAAGCCCGCCTGGTGACACGTGAACCACAAGAGGGGTTCGAGGTCAGCGTCGGCGCCGCCGAGGCCGGCCGAGCCGGCCACCTGCTGCGGGCTTTCGCGGCGACGCGGGCGGACGGAGTCGTGCGAGCGGTTTACGGCGAGTCGGCGGCGTTCGAGCTGTGGCTGGCGCCGGGCGGGGAGCCCGCGCTGCGGCAGCTGTTGGCGGCGGCGGCCCTCGGCGCGGCGGTGCGCCCGCTCGGAGAACGGCTGGTCGCGAACGAGACGCCCGCTGAGGGGTCGCGTTGAGCGGGGGCGCGGCCGTCGGCCTGATCTGGGCGCAGGGCGGCGACGGCCGCATCGCGGCTGGGGGACGCGTCCCGTGGCACGTGCCTGAGGATCTCGAACGGTTTAGGCTTGTCACGCTCGGACGGGCGGTCGTCATGGGACGGGCGACCTGGGACGCGCTGCCCGCCCGGGCGCGGCCCCTCACCGGGCGGGTCAACCTGGTGCTGAGCCGGACGCCGGGCAGAACGCTGCCGGGGGCCCAAGTGGTGGCGGGCGTGCCGGAGGCGTTCGCGGCGGCGCGGGCCGCGGGATCACCGCCGCCGGTCTGGGTGATCGGCGGCGAGCAGATCTTCCGGCTGTTCGAACCGTTCGCCGAACTGGCGGAGGTGACGCTGGTCGACGGACGCGGACGGCATCGGGCAACGGCTGAAGACGCGACGGCTTTCGCTCCCGCACTCGGGGCGGATTGGAAGCTGACCCGACGCGAGCCGGCGGCGGGCTGGCTGACCAGCGTGTCGGGGGCGCGGTACCGGTTTGAGACCTGGGCGCGCGGGGAACCCGTTTAGGCGCCGGATCGCGGCCGTGCGGCGTGGGAACGCGCCGACCGGGGCCGAGTTGCGTACCGTTCAAGGCATGGCAAGGTCCCCGGCGTCCGCGACGCCGCCGCCCCGGTTCGTCGAGGCCCTCGAATCCATCCGCCGCGCGTCCTTCCCACCCGAAGTCGAACTGGAAGAGATCCCCGCGCCGATGCGACCCGCGCCGTTCGCGGTGGCGCTCGAAGCCCGTCTGCCGCGAGACGAGGAATCCGACGCCGCCTCGGGATCATTCGTGTTGCTCCACGAACCCGAGGGGCATGTCGTCTGGGACGGCGACTTCCGGATCGTGACGGTCGCCAAGGCGGAGCTTGAGCCCGAGTTCGCCCTGGATCCGTTTGTCGCCGCGGTGGCTTGGACCTATCTAGTCGAAGCGTTGGACCAAGAATCCCTGCCCCGCGCCGAACTGGCCGGGACGGCGACGCGGACGGTCTCGGAGTCCTTCGGGTCGATCAAGAGCCGGGGGACCACAGTCGGGGTCGAGATCAGGGCGTCCTGGACGCCCGAGGGCGCCGAGATCGGGGCGCAGCTGGTGGCCTGGCTCCGTTTCCTCGCCAAACTCGGCGGCATGGAACTGACGCCGCCTGGGGTGACGGTCCTGCGCGGCGCCCGGTGAACGGCGGGAAATCAAGCCTCGCTTACCATTGACTGATCTCATGACTGCGACAATCACTCCGCTTTCCGCGCCATCGGGCGGCGTGCCGCCGCTGGTGGACACGCCTAACGCGCTAGATGAGGCGGCGGCGCGGCTGGCGGCCGGACAGGGCCCGGTCGCGGCGGACGCTGAACGGGCCAGCGGCTTCACATACACATCGCGGGCCCAACTGGTGCAACTGTTTCGGCGCGGATCGGGTTTGACGCTGATCGACGCGGCCGCGCTGCCGGATCTGCGCACGGTCATGGACGCCCTGAGCGGCGTCGAGTGGGTCTTCCACGCCGCATCACAGGATCTGCCCTGCCTGCGGGAGTGCGGCGTCTTCCCGGAGCGGGTGTTCGACACCGAACTCGCGTCGCGGTTGTTAGGCGAGGCATCCGTCGGACTGGCCGCGGTGGTGGCGCGCACGCTCGGTCTTGGGCTGGCGAAGGAGCATTCGGCGCAAGACTGGTCGCGCCGCCCGTTGCCCGGCGCGTGGCTGAATTACGCGGCCCTGGACGTGGTGGTGCTGCTCGATGTGCGCGACGCGCTGGAGAAGGAACTGGTCGCCGCAGGCAAGCTGGAGATGCTGTATTCGGAGACCGCCAGTGTCCTCGCCGCGCCGGCGCCCGGACCCAGAGCCGACCCGTGGCGGCGCACCCGCGGCGCCCACGTCCTGAAAGACTCAAGACGCCTCGCGGTGTTGCGCGCCATGTGGGAGGCTCGGGACAGCCTCGCCGCCGAGCGGGACCTGTTCCCCGGTCGGGTGCTGCCCGATTCGGCGCTGGTCGCCGCCGCGCTGGCGCTCCCAGAGGAGCGGGCCGCGTTGGGACACATCCCGCCGTTCAACGGCCGCCGCCAATCGAAGCTTCTGACGTATTGGTGGGAGGCGCTGTGCCGTGGGGCGGCGACGCCCGACATCCCGCCCGTCAAGGCGCCGCGCGCCTTAGCGACGCCGCCCGCCCGGAACTGGGCGCGACGCAATCCGGCCGCCGCCGACCGGCTGGCCCAGGCTAAGGCGGCGCTCGCGGAGGTCTCGGCCGAGCGGCGCATCCCCGTCGAGAACCTGGCCCAGCCGGAGCTGGTGCGGCAGATCCTGTTCCGCGCGCCCGAGGACGCCGCCGCCGCCCTCGCGGCCCTGGGCGCGCGGCCCTGGCAGATCGAGCTGGTCGCGCCAGTCTTGGACGCCGCCATAGCCGCTCACCCGGACGTGCCGTGAGCCCTCACGCGGACCCTTCTCGGCCGGATACCGCCACCCGTCCGCTAGCGGCCTGGTTGACCAGGTGTTTCACCGTTCCGGCGGGCCAAAAGGGGGCGCCGCCCCGGCGTGAGCCCTAGAGCGGTGGGGCGAGGCGCCCGCCCGGCCACACGGAATCGTGCGTCAGGCGTCAACGAGTCGCCCGCGGGAGGGGGGCAGGCGTCAAAGCCAACGCCTTGGCGGCCACCGCGGCCGGCGTCAAGCCCGCCCGCTCGGCGATCGCCGGACGCGAGGCGTGCGCCAAGAAGCTCTTGGGCAACCCGCAGTTGACCAGGGTGAGCCCCCGCGACCCGATGGCACGGGCCAAAGCCTCGCCGGCGCCGCCGGCGACCATGCCGTCCTCGACGGTCACGACCAGTTCGTGGGCGGCGGCCAACCGGGTCAACTCTTCGCTGACCGGGTAGACCCACCGCGGGTCGGCCACCGTGGCCGCGACACCATGGGCCCGCAACAGATCAGCCGCGGCCAGGGCGGTGGCCGCCTCCGCGCCGAACCCGACCAACAACACCGTGGGCGCGGCCCCGGTGCGGGCCAGGATGTCCACGCCGGCGACCCGCCGCGCGGCCGGGATGTCCCTCGGCAGCGGCCCCTTCGGATAGCGCACCACGGTGGGGGCGTCCTCGACCGCGACGGCCTCGCCGAGCAGCTCACGCAGAATCGCGCCATCGCGGGGCGCCGCCAGACGCAGGCCCGGCACCAGCCGGAACAAAGCCATATCCCACTGGCCGTTGTGGCTGGGGCCGTCCGCGCCGGTGATACCGGCCCTGTCCAGCACAAACGTCACGCCAGCGCGGTGCAGGGCGCAGTCCATCAGGATCTGGTCGAAGGCCCGGTTCAGGAACGAGGCGTACACCGCCACAACCGGATGCAGCCCGGTGAACGCCAGGCCGGCGGCCAACGCGGCCGCGTGCTGCTCCGCGATCCCCACATCGAACACACGGTCCGGGAACTCCGCCGCGAACGGCACCAAACCCACCGGCTCCAGCATCGCGGCGGTGATCGCGACCACGCGGGGGTTCGTCCGGCCCAGGCGCACCACCTCGTCCGCGAACACCGACGACCAGCCGAAACGCGACGGCTCCAGCGGCAGCCCGGTCTCGGGGTGGATCCGGCCGACCGAATGGAACCGGTCCAGTCCGTGATCCTCGGCGTGGACGTAGCCGCGCCCCTTCTCGGTGATGACGTGGACCAGCACGGGCCCGCCGAACGCCTTGGCCTGGCTCAGGGCACGTTCCACCGCGGGCTCGTCGTGGCCGTCGACCGGCCCCAGGTACTTCATCCCCAGGTCCTCGAACATGGCCTGCGGCGCCACCACGTCCTTGACGCCTCGTTTCAACCCGTGCAACCCGGCGTACAAGAAGCGGCCGAACCGGCCGCCGCGGCTGCGCAGCTGCCGCTTGCCCCAGGTCAGCACCTTCTCGTAGCGCGGAGCGGTCCGCAGTCCCGACAGGTGGTGCGCCAATCCCCCGATGGTGGGCGCATAAGACCGGCCGTTGTCGTTGACGACCACCACCAGCCGTCCGGTTCCCGCCTCCGCGATGTTGTTCAGCGCCTCCCAGCTCATGCCGCCGGTCAACGCCCCGTCGCCGACCACCACCACCGTGAACCGCTCGCCCTCCCCCCGCAGCGCACGCCCCGCGGCGATGCCGGCCGCCCACGACAGCCCCGCCGAGGCGTGCGTGTTCTCGAGGACGTCATGCGGCGACTCGGCGCGGCTCGGGTAGCCGGCGAGGCCGCCCTCTTGGCGCAGCCGGTCGAAGTCGCGCCGACCCGTGAGGATCTTGTGCACATATGAGATATGACCCGTGTCGAACACGATCGTGTCCTGCGGCGAGTCGAACACGCGGTGCAGCGCGATGGTCAACTCGACCACGCCCAAGTTTGGCCCGAGGTGCCCGCCGGACCGTGACACTTTGTCCACCAGGAAGTCCCGAATGTCCGAGGCCAGGTCTGGCACGTCGCCCTGGGGCAGCGCCTTCAGATCAGCCAAGTTCGCCACTCGGCCCAGCGTCGAGCCCGGCGCACGGCTCCTGGCAGGGCCGGGATCCCTGCGGGCGGGGTTCAAGAGAGCAACACCTTTCCGTTCGCGGTGCACCAATCCTAAACGTTGCCGCGACCAGCGGACGATGCCGCCGCCTCGCCCCCCGCGCCCTATCGCGCCCTATCGCGCCCCAGCCAACTGGCGCAAGACGAACTGCAGGATGCCGCCGGCGCGGTAGTAGTCGGCCTCGCCGGGGGTGTCGATTCGGACCACCGCGTCGAAGACCGTCGCGCTTCCGTCGCCCCTTGTGGCGGTGACTCGGACGGTGGCCGGGACGACGGCATCGTTCATCTGGGCGACGCCTGCGATGTCGAACACCTCCGTGCCGTCCAAACCGAGCGAGTCGGCGGACTGTCCGGGCGGGAACTGCAACGGCAGGACGCCCATGCCGATGAGGTTGGAGCGGTGGATGCGCTCGAACGATTCGGTGATGACCGCTTTGACGCCGAGCAGCAGCGTGCCCTTCGCCGCCCAGTCCCGGGATGAGCCGGTGCCGTACTCCTTGCCGCCGAGCACCACGAGCGGGACGCCCGCCGCCTTGTAAGCCTCGGCGGCGTCGAAGATCGTGGTGACGCGGCCGTCGAGGTGGTTGAGCGTGAACCCGCCGGCGAGATCGACCAATTGGTTGCGCAACCGGATGTTCGCGAACGTGCCGCGCATCATCACCTCGTGGTTCCCGCGTCTCGAGCCATACGAGTTGAAGTCCTTGGGCGCGACGCCGTGCCCGGCGAGGTAGCGGCCCGCGGGGGAATCCGCCTTGATGGCGCCGGCGGGGCTGATGTGATCGGTTGTGACCGAATCGCCGAGCTTCGCCAAGACTCGGGCGCCCAGGATGTCGCTGACGGGTTCCGGCGCGGCGGTCATGCCCTCGAAGTACGGCGGCTTGCGGACGTAGGTGGACGCGTCGTCCCACGCGAAGAGCGCGCCGGTCGGGGTGGGCAACGAGCGCCAACGCTCGTCGCCGGCGAAGACGTCGGCGTACGAGGCCTCGAACATCGCACGGGAGATCGTCGAATCGATGACCTCCTGGACCTCTTCCGGGGTGGGCCAGACGTCTGACAAGAAGACCGGACGCCCGTCGGCGTCGAAGCCGAGCGGGTCGGTCTCGAAGTCGAAATCGAGAGTCCCGGCCAGCGCGTAGGCCACCACCAAAGGCGGGCTGGCCAGGTAGTTCATGGCGATGTCCGGACCGATGCGGCCCTCAAAGTTGCGATTGCCGGACAGGACGGCGGTGACCGCCAAGCCGTTCTGCGCGATCGCTTCGGCGATCTCGGGCGCCAGCGGCCCCGAGTTGCCGATGCAGGTGGCGCAGCCGTAGCCGACCAGGTTGAAGCCCAGCGCGTCGAGGGCCGGGATCAGGCCGGCCTTGTCGTAGTAGGCGGTGACGGCCTTCGACCCGGGCGCGAGCGACGTCTTGACCCACGGCTTGGGTTTGAGCCCCTTGGCGACCGCTTTGCGCGCGAGCAAACCCGCCGCCAGCATGACGGAAGGGTTGGACGTGTTGGTGCAAGACGTGATCGAGGCGATGCACACGGCGCCGTGCCTTAGCTGGAACGGCTCCAGGCCGGGGACCGTGACCGCGACGGCCCGCGCCGCCAACGGATCGGCCGCGGGCGGGTCCGACGCGGGGAAGGACTCGATCTCCGGTTCGTCTGCGGCGGCGACATCTGGGGCGTAGGCGGGCAGGTCACGCCGGAACGCGGCCTTCGCCTGACGCAGCGCGATGCGGTCCTGGGGACGCTTCGGGCCGGCGATCGACGGGACCACCTCGGCGAGGTCCAACTCCAGGTACTCGGAGAACACCGGTTCTCGATAGCTTGGAGCGGTCGGGTCGAACCACAGGCCCTGGGCTTTTGAGTAGGCCTCGATCAGGGCGACTTGCTCCTCAGGGCGACCGGTCAGGCGGTAATAGTCGAGGGTGACCTCGTCGACCGGGAAGATGCCGCAAGTGGACCCGAATTCGGGGCTCATGTTGCCGATGGTGGCCCGGTTGGCGAGCGGCACCTGCGCCACGCCCGCGCCGTAAAACTCCACGAACTTCCCGACGACGCCGTGCTGGCGGAGCTTCTCCGTGATGGTCAAGACCACGTCCGTCGCGGTCACACCGGGCGGGATCGAGCCGTGCAGTTTGAAGCCGACCACCTTGGGGATCAGCATGGACACCGGTTGGCCGAGCATCGCGGCTTCCGCCTCGATCCCGCCGACGCCCCAGCCGAGCACCCCCAGCCCGCCCACCATGGTGGTGTGCGAGTCGGTGCCGACGCAGCTATCCGGGTAGGCTTGCCCGCTCCGCTCCATGACGCCTCGCGCCAGGTGTTCGAGGTTGACCTGGTGCACAATCCCGGTGCCCGGCGGCACCACTTTGAACTCCCGGAACGCGCCCTGGCCCCAGCGCAGGAATTGGTAGCGCTCGCGGTTGCGCTGGTATTCGATCGCGACGTTCAGGTCGAACGCCCGGACCGAGCCCGCGTGCTCGATGATCACCGAGTGGTCGATCACCATCTCGGCGGGCGCCAGCGGATTGATCCGGTTCGGGTCGCCGCCGAGCGCCGCCACGGCTTCCCGCATGGTCGCCAGATCGACCACGCACGGCACGCCTGTGAAGTCCTGCATCACCACACGCGCGGGTGTGAACTGGATCTCGACAGCTGGCTCTTCGGTGGGCGCCCATTGCGCCAGCGCCCTGACCTGGTCAGCTGTGATGGTGGCGCCGTCCTCGTTGCGCAAGATCGACTCCGCCAGGATCTTGAGCGAGTAGGGCAGCTTGTCGAGTCCCTCCACCGCGCTGAGGCGGAAGATCTCATAGGTCCGGCCGGCGACGCTCAGCTCAGAGCGCGCGCCGAATGTGTCAAGTGAGGCCATGATGAAATTGACATTCCCTTCTGAGTGGCGGCGCGTGAGTCACCGGCCGCTCTGCAAGTATCTCGACGTCGAGGTAAATGCTACTACGTCTCCGCCGCGCCTCCGGCCGCAGGGGTGATCCACGCCGTCGATGGGCGCGTAGGGCCGGCCCGGGCGGGTGTGACCATTCCTACACTTCTCCCGCCAGAGACGAGAAGTGTAGAGTTCCGCGACCCACACCCCAGCCCGCATCTCGACCGCCAACCCGCTCAGGACGTGTTTCCGCAGGTCAGGGGCTTACG
>JAITLE010000196.1 GCA_031278075.1 Bifidobacteriaceae bacterium
CTCCACCTCGATAACGCCATCCTTCTTGGCCATGTTCCTCCGCTGCAGCCAGTTGCTCCTTGACTCGTGCGCGGCGAACCCGGCCCCGCGACGCACGGGGCGCGGAGCGCACACGTCCAACGGGCTAGTGTACGCCATGGATCAAGCCCGCCGCACCGCCGTGGCCGGTCAGCGCAAGGCTTCGGCCGAAGCCGCCTCCCAGCGCCGGCCGAGGGCCGACTCACTCCGCCACCCGGTCCGCCACCGCCCCGGCGGAACACGCGACAGTCAACCACGGCAGAGCCGCCAACAGACCCGCGGCGTACACCACCACCGGCTGCGCCACGAACCGCAACGCGTCTTGGGAGGAGGCCACATCCGCGGTCCAACAGGAGACGGCGAGGGCGACGCCGCCCCCAAAGGACACCGCGGCCAACACCAGCGTCCCCGCGCGGATCGCGGACATCCCGAGCAGATCAGGCCACCGTGTGCCCGTGGCCCGGTAGATCGCCGCTTCGCGCCGCCCGGCCAACCCGATCAGCACTTCCATCGCGGCCACCACCGCCAACGCCACCCCCCAGACCCACCCGCTGGGACCACCGTGCAGGACCGACTCCGGGTTGGAGCTCAACACGTCCACCCGTTGATAGGGGCTGATCAGCGGCAACGAACCAGGGAAAGCCGCCATGGGCAACAAGGGGGCCAGGTCGACAGCTTCGCGGCCCACTCTGTACCAGCAAGCCCCCGCCCGCGTCGCTTCAAGCGCCGGTGTGGTTCTGATCAAGTTGGCGCGCCACACCGCGGGAAGAACCGAGTCTGGCAGCGCCCCGGCCACACTGAGGACCTCGCCGTCGAGGGAGACCACAGAGCCTGGGGCGAGACCCGACTGCTCCGCCAGATCAGGGCCGACGAACAGGCCTCCCGCAGCGGGCGCCTCCGGCCACCAGACCCGTAGGGCAGCGACGGACACGTCGAGCACGGGCACCGTCACCCGCGCGGGCAGCCACGTCGCGGTCAGGGTGATGTCTTCACCCGGCGCCATGCCGGCCGCCTCGACGCTAGGGCTTGAGGCCATCCGCCGGCACGCGCCCGGGTCGACGAGATCATAGGAAGCGTCCCCGGACGGTTCGGCCACGAACACGGTGACGCCCGCCTCCACTTGAGCCCGCGCCGCCGACAACGCCTGCTGATAGTCGCTCACGCCGATCAGGACGATCCCAGCCGCCAAACCCGCGACTACGAAGCCTTCGAGCAGGTCACGCCGCCCAAAGCGGCGCCAGGTCTCCTCCACCAGGTCGCTCCTGCGCCAGCGACCCCACCCCTTGTGTCGCTCAACGCGCCGCGCGCCGGCCACGCCGCCCCTCCGGCGCGAGTTCTTGGCCCGCTGCGCCACGGCTGGCCGGACCTCCTGATCTGGGCTAGGCGACGGCATCGTCCACACCATCCAAAGTCACCGGCCGTAAACGCCCGTGGTCTAGATACCAAACCCGATCGGTCTGGCGAGCCACCGTGGCGTCGTGGGTGGCGATCAAGACAGCCGAGCGCGGAAACCCGCGGACCAGCACCTGCGCCACCGCTGCGGCGTTGTCCTGGTCCAAGTTGGCGGTGGGCTCGTCGGCCAACACGACCAGTGGTTCGGCGACAGCCGCCCTGGCCAACGCCACCCGCTGGCATTGCCCGCCCGAGAGCGACCGAACCGGGCGGTCGGCCAGTTCGCCCACACCGAAACGCTCCAGCGCGTGACGCGCCAACGCCTCGGCTCGCGGCCGGGGCATACCGCCGGACAGCACCGCTATCGCCACGTTGTCGACCGCGGTGCGCCCGCCAATCAGATGCATCGCTTGGAACACCCAAGCCACCCGAGGACGGGGCCGCCCGGAACGCGCCGTGTCATCGCTGGTCTCGTCGACGATGACGACCTCGCCAGCTTGCGCACGCCGCAACCCGCCCAGCACCATCAGCAGGGTGGTCTTGCCGACGCCGGATGGGGCCATCACCGCCGCGCTCGACCCGGCCGGGACGCTCAGATCCAGCCCGTCAAGGATCGCGGACGAGGACTGGTAGGCGAAACCGAGTCCCGTCGCGGTCATGGACACGAGCCGGCCTCGACGTGCGTTTGCGGCTCGAGCAGCACATTGCGGCCCACGGCGTCGACGGCGTCGACGACAATCGCGCCCGACACCGCCTGGCCTAGGACGCTCACGCTCTCGACGCGTTCCCACCCGCCTTGGTCTTCTAGCAGCCACAGGCAGGACTTGCCCGACGAGTCCGAGGCCATCAAAGCCCCCGCAGGAAGCGACGCCGCCGCGACGGGTTGGGCCAACTCCAAGCGTCCTTGAATCTCCGCGGGGCCGCTGAGACCATCCGGCGCCTGTTCCGAGACCGTCCCGAGGAGCGTCGCCAACATGTCCCGCTGCGCCTCCGCCACGGTCCATTCGGCGCCGTCCCACGCCACGTCCAATGGCGAGCCGGGCAGGATGAACCGGTAGGGCACACCCGCTTCGACAGAGGTGGGGCCGCTGATCTCCACTACGCCCAACTCCGCCGCGCCGGCGATGACTGTGGCCCCGAGCCCTGGCGGCGGCGTGCCCACCCGCAAATCGATGGTCTGAACCGTCAACGAATCCTTTATCCACAAGAAACGAGCCGGATCGATCACGCCGTCGACCGGCAGGCCTTCACGTTTTTGCCATTCGTTGACCAGTTCTTTAGTTTGCCAGTCGTACACGCCGTCGATCTCCACGTCGGCGCCGAGCGCCAGGGCCAAGAACCGTTGCGCCACCTCGACGTCCCATCCCTTGAGGCCAGTGGTGATCGCCCGATACAACGGCATCTCCGCCTCATACGCGTAGACGCCGAGTCCGTCCACCCGGTAGGCGACCATCCCCGCCTCGAGCAGGTCACCTTGGCGCACCTCGATCGACGTGACCAAGCCAACCGCGCCTGAGGACAGCACCTGCTCGCCGGCGGCCAACTCGCCCCGTAGCGTCGCGCCCTGGTTCTGTGCGAACTCGACCGGTTCGACCGCCGCGTAGACAGCGGTCGCCGGGGGCACGATCTCCGCGGGAGTGGGCCGCCCCACCATCACCGCGTACCCCACAACTCCGGCGCTCACCACGCTGGCGGCCGCGACAGCCGTCACCGCGAACACTCCACCGCTCCGCGTCATAGTTCATCCTTCCTTGTGTTCATTGCGACACTCCCGATTAGTAAGGTTCCAGAGGGATTCGCTCCTCCGGCAGACAGGAACCCTTTCTCCTCAACGCATCTCTGAGTGGCCGCAACCGCCGCGTCATACTCCGCCTGAGTCACAACCCCATCACCCAACGGATCCACCTGCCCCCCAGAACAACCCGCAACCAGCCCACCCACCATGGCCACAGCCGCCCACCCGAACAGCCCAAGCCTGCCGATGCGACCAACCGACCCGAGCGCCCCCGAACCCAGCCGACGCTCACGCCAACCTCCCCCACCAGCACGCCAACAACTCAAACCACGGCAGACGCCCACAACCGCGGCGACCACCCTCCCCCTCAAGACACCAACCACGTACACGACCCGACCACTCCT
>JAITLE010000215.1 GCA_031278075.1 Bifidobacteriaceae bacterium
CCCGCCCGGATCGGGGTCCACTGCCCCGGAATCGTCACAGGTCTCGGACCTGCGGAAACGCTTCCCGGGCAGGTTCACGGTCAAGGGGCGGGCCGCGGCGCGGATCACGTATCTCTACACTTCTCGTCTCTGGCGGGAGAAGTGTAGGAATGGTGACGCCCGCTGCCTTCCCCCGCGCGTCGGCGCCGGCCCTCAGCCGCTCAGGGCGGCGGCAGCCGCCGCCGCGACGCGGTCGCGGAGCTCCGGCGGGTTCAGCACCTCGATCGCGCCGCCCCCGCCCAGAGCCATCCGGGTGATCCATTCCGGGTTGGAGACGGCCAACCGGACCTGAAGGGACCCGCCAGCCAGCTCAGCTGGCGGCGCCAAGGTCTCCAGCCGTTCGGCGCGCCACCGCTCCCGGGCCGCGAACACCACATCCGCCACGAGATCCGCCCGCCCCGACCAACCCGATCCATGCGGGCGGACCGGATGCGGCGTGGCCGCCTCGTCCGCCAAGGCGGCGTCGGCGATCCTGTCCACCCTGAAATACCGCTCCGCCTCGGCCCTCAGATCCCAAGCCGCGAGCAGCCAGTGGTCGCCGACGGCGAACACCACGAGCGGGTCGGCGACCCGCTCCGAATCCCTCCCAGCCTGGTCGACGTAGCGGAAGGACACCCTGCGACCTAACCGGATCGCGTCGCGCAGCGTCCCCAGGACCGCGGGCGGCGGCGGCAAGCTGAGGTCCATCAAATCGGCTGGCCCCAGCGCCGCCTCCAGCTTGACTCGGGCTGTCTCCGCGGCCGACGCCTCCATCAGCCCGTCCGCTTGCTCCAGGGAGCGCAAAGCCGCGATCAACGTGATCGCCTCGACGGCCGACAGCCGCATGGGCCGGTCCAACCCCTGCGGATCCACCAGCGCGACTTCTGACTCGTCCTCGGACCAGTCGAACTCGACCAGCTCCCCCCCGCCGCGACCGCGCCCGACGTCCAACCAGAGCAGATACAGATCCGCCCGCACCACGGCGAGGGTGGTCCCGAACCTGTCCGCCAACTCCGAAAGTGGCGTCCGGCCGCGGCCCCGCAGGTATGAGACCAGCGAAACCATCCGCGCGGCTCGCGCCGCGCCCGCCTGCCCCCCGGCGTTCTCGCGCCGCGCCGGGCCCGCCGCTGGATACTCGTTTGGCTGGCGCCCCGCGCCACGATGCGCCAGCGCCGCACCCTCCAGCCGGTGACGCACCGCGCCGCGCAGCCCCGCCGGCGCCACGACTTCCAACGCCGCCCCCCACGCCGCCAGCTCGAACAAGTCGGCTGCTGGGAGGCGCAACTCGCCGTGGTCCAACTTGGTGGCGCCCTCCGCCACCAGCACCCGGCTGGCCTCGGGTGTCGCCTTGACCCTGGCCGCGGCCGTCTCCTCACCCGCTAGCGCGGCCTGCAGCAAGGCGTGGGCCTGGCCGGGCGCCGGCCCCTCGAAGGCCTCCGCCGGCCCGACCGGCGTGACCGCCCCGACAATCCGGTCCAGGTTGAAAACCCGCCGCGCGTCCCTGTCACGGTCGTGTCCCAGCAGGTAGAACGCCTGACCGCGCTTCGCCAAGCGCCACGGCTCGACGTGGCGGCGGCCCACCTGGCCGCTGTGGCCCGTCAGGTAGTCGAAGGCGATCGCGCGTCTCTCCGCGATCGCGGAGATGATCTCGACCGCCCCCGACGCCCGCGTCCTGAGCGCGGTGTCCAACCCGCCGGGCCCGCCGAACCCGCCGGGCCCGCCGAACCCGCCCCCAGCCCCAGCCCCAGGCGAGGGCGGATCTGCCTCCCCCGGCGCTTCCAGCGCGGTCAATTTGGTCCGGGCCGCCGCCGCCGCCCGCTCGATCTCGCTGCCTCGCCATTCGGTCAGCGCCAGCGCCACCGCCGCGCGTTCGTCCGGGGTGAACTCCAGCGGCGGCATCGCGTAGCCGTCGCCGGCCAGGCGGTAGAGCCCGTCGGTCTCTTGGAGGGCCACGCCCAGGGCTCCGCGCAGGGCGTGTTTCAGCCGTTCGAATTGCCGTTGATCATCGATTTCCAGGTGGTCCATCAGCTGAGCCTTGGTCAACCCCCGCGGGTGCGCCAACAAGGCCGCGATCAGGTTCAACAGCCGCGCGGCGGCCTGTCCCCTCCCCGGCGCCGGCGACTTAGCGTTCATTCCACCAACGTATACCGTTGATGGCGTGAGCAGCTCGATTGAGTGGGCGCGCGCCCAGGTCAAACGCGCCGACGAGCCGCAAGCCGGCGTCCAGCAGGTCGTCTGCGCCACCGCCGCCGGCCGCATCGTCCCCGCCCTCGCATACACCGAGTTGTTGTCCCCTCTCGCCGCCGGCGACTGGGTTTGGCTCAACCTGCGCGCCCTCGACCTCGAGCTCGGCACGGGTGGCGTCGCGTTCGTGGTGGCGCCCGCCCCGCCCGCCGACGCCGTGCCGCGCGTCCCGCTCCGCGCATCCCATCCCCCGCCCGCCGATGCCGTGCCCAGCGTCCCGCTCGCCGCATCCCATCCCCCGCCCGCCGACGCCGTGCCGCGCGCGTCGCTCCCAGCCGCGGCGGCCGCGGCGCTGGCGGGAGACCGGTCGGCATCGGGCGGCGGGAAAACCGCGCGGGCAGACTCCGGATACCTCGTCAAGGCGCGCTACACCCCGCTGCAGGTGGTCAAACGGGGCGTGGACGCCCCGCTGTCGCCGCACCACGCGGTGCTCCAGGCGGCCGAGTCGTTGGAGGGCATGCCGGTGGTGGTCGCGGATCTGCATTCGTCGCTCCCTGCGGTGTGCGCAGCGCTGGCCCACGACGCGGACCAAGCTGGGGCGGCCCGCCCACGGGTCGCGTACATCATGACGGACGGAGCGGCTCTCCCTCTGGCCTTTTCCCGCACGGTCGCGCGGCTCGTGGCGAACGGCGACCTGAGCGCCACGATCACCGCTGGCCAAGCCTATGGCGGGGACCACGAGGCGGTCTCGGCGCACTCGGCGCTGCTGACCGCCAGGCACGTGGTGGGCGCGGATTTGGCGATCTGCGTGCAAGGCCCGGGGAATCTTGGCACGGACACACGCTGGGGATTCTCCGGGGTGGCCGTAGGGGACGCGGTCAACGCGATCGCGACGCTCGGCGGCAGGCCGGTCGGATGCCTCAGAGTCTCGGGCGCCGATCCGCGGCCGCGCCACAGGGGGCTGTCCCACCACTCGCTGACGGCCTTTGGCCAAGTCGCCCTGCTCGCGGCCGACTTGGCTGTGCCTGTCCTGACGGGACCCCTCAGCGAACTCGGGGCTGAGATCGCGGCGGCGGCCCAGCCGCTCGCGGACCGGCACCGGCTGAGGTTCGTGGGAGTGGACGGTTTGGATGAGGTCCTCGCAGCCACGCCCGGCCTCAGCACGATGGGCCGAGACTACCTGGCAGATCCGGCCGCGTTCCTGGCCGCGGCCGCGGCCGGACGGCTCGCCTGGGAGCTGCTCACGAGTTGACGGGCCCGGCGCCGTCAGGGGCGCCCCGGCCCGCCAGCCCAATCGCGGGCAAGAGGACCTCGTCCACTTGGCGCCGGAGCAGCGCGGGGCTGCCAGAGCCGTCCAACACCACATGGGCGGCCGCCTCGCGTTGGGCGTCAGTGGCCTGGGCGGCGAGCCGCGCCCTGGCCTGGCCGAGGCTGAGGCCGCGCGCGGCCGCCCGCTCCAACCGGAGCCTCGTCGGGGCTGAGACGGTCACGACCAGATCGAAGTCGCCGGCTTGGCCGGTCTCCACCAGGAGCGGGATGTCGAGCACCGCCACCGGCGCGCCGGCGGCCCGCTGCCGTTCCATGAAGGCGGCGCTCGCGCGCCGCACCAGCGGGTGGACTATCTCCTCCAAGCGCCGCCGCGCCACCGGGTCGCCGAACACGATCCCGCCCAACGCGGCCCGATCCAACGATCCGTCCAAGGCGGCCACACCTGGTCCGAATTCGCTCAGCACCGCTGCCAACGCGGCGCTCCCCGGCGCGAGGACGTCGCGGGCGAACCGGTCGGCGTCGCCCACCGGGACGCCCAATTGGCGCAAGCGGGCCGAGACGGTTGACTTGCCGGCGGCGATCCCGCCGGTCAACGCGACCCGCAGCATCCCTCAAGAATAAGCTGGGCGGGGGGACGCGTCCCCCCGCCCAACGTGCGCTTGTGCGCTCGAACGCGGCCGCGCCCCTGGTTCCGCGCGGCGCCGCTAGTTGCTGGTCAGTTTCTCGCGCAACGCGGCCAACGCCTCGTCGGAGGCGAGCGTCCCGCCGGATCCCGCCACATCGGACGAGTAGTTCGACGCGGAGCCGTCCTCGACCGCCGCGTTCTGATCGGCCCGCCGCGCGGACTGGACCTGCGCCTTGTGCGCCTGCCAGGCCGCCAACGCGTCCGCATAGGCCTGCTCCCAGGCCTCCCGCTGGGCCTCGAAGCCCTCGATCCACTCGTTCGCGCTGGGGTCGAACCCCTCCGGATACTTGTAATTGCCGTCGTCGTCGTATTCGGCGGCCATGCCGTAAAGCGCCGGGTCGAACGTCGAGTCGTCGCCCTCCGGGTCCACGCCCTCGTTCGCCTGCTTGAGCGAGAGCGAGATGCGGCGGCGGTCCAAGTCGATGTCGATCACCTTGACGAAAACGGTCTCGCCCACCTTGACGACCTGCTCCGGCTGCTCCACGTGGCGCACCGCCAGCTCCGAGATGTGCACCAAGCCCTCGATGCCGTCCTCGACTGAGACGAACGCGCCGAACGGCACCAGCTTCGTCACCCGGCCCGGCACCACTTGCCCGATGGCGTGCGTCCGGGCGAACAACTGCCACGGATCCTCTTGGGTCGCTTTGAGCGACAGCGAGACGCGCTCCCTGTCCAACTCGACGGACAAGACCTCGACTGTGACCTCTTGGCCCACCTTGACGACCTCGTCCGGATGGTCGATGTGCTTCCAAGACAACTCGGAGACATGGACCAGGCCGTCGACCCCGCCCAGGTCCACGAACGCGCCGAAGTTGACGATCGAGGAGACCACACCGGTGCGGACCTGGCCTTCGCGCAGCTGCGCCAAGAACGTGGAACGCACCTCGGATTGGGTCTGCTCCAACCAGGAGCGACGCGAGAGCACCACATTATTGCGGGTCTTGTCGAGTTCGATGATCTTGGCGTCGAGCTCCTGGCCCACATAAGGCAGCAGGTCGCGCACGCGTCGCATCTCCACCAACGACGCCGGCAGGAAGCCCCTGAGGCCGATGTCGACGATCAGGCCGCCCTTGACGACCTCGATCACTGTGCCGGTGACGACGCCGTCCACCTCTTTGATCTTCTCTATGGCGCCCCATGCGCGCTCGTATTGCGCGCGCTTCTTCGAGAGGATCAAACGACCCTCTTTGTCCTCTTTCGTCAGGACTAGGGCTTCGATCCGTTCACCTGCGGAGACGATCTCCGACGGGTCCACGTCGTGCTTGATTGAGAGTTCGCGTGAGGGGATGACGCCCTCGGTCTTGTAGCCGATGTCGACGAGCACCTCGTCGCGGTCCACCTTGACTACGGTGCCTTCCACGATGTCGCCATCGTTGAAGTACTTGATCGTGCCGTCTATTGCGGCGAGCAGGTCCTCGCTGGAGCCGATGTCGTTGACTGCGACCTCGGGAACCGGCGCTTCGGAAACCGGCGCGGGTAAGGAAGTTGACATATAGGGTTGAACTCGTTAACTGTTGTTTCGGACATAGGACAGCCAACGACCAGGTCAGTCAGACCGGGCCGATGGCGTGAACACCCTACCATCGTGCGCGAGCGCCTCGGCCCGGCATCCTCAAACCGTAATCACTTCGATACCAAGCGCCTCGAACTGGGTTTTCGCCGCGGGCGCGATGCCCTGGTCCGTGACCAGCTTGGCGACATCCTGGGCGCGACAGATCTGGGCGAACGCCCGCCGCCCGATCTTCGACGAGTCCGCCACGGCGACCACCTCAGCGGCCGCCCGGACCAGGAGCGAATTGGTCGACACCTCCGCGTCGGAGTGGGCGCTGGCGCCGAAGCCGGCGTCGAAGCCGTCCACCCCGAGGAACAACACGTCCACCGAGAGGGACTCGATGGAGCGTTCCGCCAGCGGCCCGAACAGCTCGTATGAATGCTGGCGCACCACTCCCCCGGTGACGACCAACTTCAGATAGGGCCGCGCCAGCAGCTCGGCGGCCAGGTTGACAGCGTTGGTGACGACGGTGAGCGTCTGCGCCGCGCCGTCCTGGCTGGCCAGATCGGCCCGGGCGGCGATCGCCCGGGCCACTTCCAGGGTGGTGGTGCCCCCGTTGAGGGCGACCACCCCGCCCACCGGGGCGAGAGCCGCGGCCCGCACGCCGATCCCCCTTTTTTGATCGGCTGCGCGCTGGGTCTTGAAGCGCAGCGGCAGGTCGTAGGCGGCTGAGTTGGCGACCGCGCCCCCGTGGGTGCGGGTCGCGAGCCGCTGTTGGTCGAGATAGACGAGGTCGCGGCGGATGGTCGCGGCGGAGGCGCCGAGTTGGCCGACGGCCTGGTCGACATCGACTTTGCCGTTTTGGGCGAGCATTTCGAGCAAGCTCGCCAGGCGCGCGTGGCGGTCCACGTCCTTCTCCTAGAGTGCGATTCGATCATCGGTTACGATTTGACGCCAACGATACGCGCGGAATCGCGCAGCGGCTAGACAGAATTCGGGTGAGGATAATGCTGGTTCCGGCGATCGACCTGGGCGGCACACTCATCAAAGGGGCCTTGGTCGGGCCCGATGGCGCCGTCGAGCGCCGCGTCGCCGAGCCCACCCGAGCCGAGGAGGGGCACGCCGCGGTGGTCGAACGCCTCGCCGCGATGGGGCGGCGGCTCGTGCGGCAGGCCACGCAGGCCAACGGCTGGGGTCCTGCGGTGTTGGGTGTGGCGGTCCCCGGACTGGTCGACGCCGCCAGGGGTGTTGTCGTCAGTGGGGCGAACATCGACTGGCGTGACTACCCCGTGCGTGAGGCGTTGCGTCGACGGGTCGGCTCGCCCGTCGAGATGGGCCACGATGTGACGGTGGCGGCCCTCGCGGAGCATCGCTTCGGAGCGGCGCGCGGGGCCCGTTTGGCCGTGGTGGCGGCGATCGGCACCGGGATCGCGGCGGCGCTGATCCATCAGGGCATGCCAATCGCTGGAGCGCATGGGCGCGTCGCAGAATTGGGGCATCTGCCGCTGCCGTGGGCCGCCGAGCCGTGTGGTTGCGGCGGCGTGGGCTGCGTCGAACGGGTCGGCTCCGCGGCCGCGGTGGCGGCACGGTACGCGGCCCTGAAAGCGGCGGCGGATCGGGACGGCGCCGAAGCGGCCGCGGCGACTCGGCGCCCTGATCGCGGCGCCGTCGCCGAGTCGGCCGCGGCGTGCGCGCCGCCCGGCTCCCGGACCACCCCACGGGGCGGCGGCGACGCGGACGCCGCCGCGGGGGTGGACGCGAAACGGGTGGTCGAGTTGGTCCGCGAGGGCGATCCGATCGCCCGCAGTGTGTGGGACGATGCCGTCCGCGCGCTCGCCGAGGCCCTCGCCACGGTGGTCACCCTGTTCGACCCGGACCGCATTGTGATCGGTGGCGGGCTCTCGCGTGCCGGCGAGGCCTTGCTCGCTCCGCTGCGCCGACAGCTGAGGAGTCGGCTGACATTCCAGATCATGCCCGAAGTGGTGGCCGCTTCGCTCGGCTCGGACGCCGGCGTGGTCGGGGCCGCGATCACGGCGGGCTTGTGAGGGGCGTGGCGGACGGCATCGTGCACCGGTAGCGACTGCGCGTTATTGCGCGAATCGCTTGTGAATGCGCGTGCTCACGCGTACTCTGAGCCTAGAGTGAGCGAACGGAGGCGCCGAACTATGACGACCGCAGGAGATCTCTTCGTCGACAGCGAGATCGCGAGCCAACCAGAGTGCTGGGAACGCGCCCGCGCCGCCGCGGCACGCGCCGGCGGCCTGCCCCAGCCGGGCGAGAGAGTTGCGGTGATCGGCTGCGGCACGTCCTGGTTCATGGCGATGGCGTACGCCGCGAGGCGGGAGCGGGCCGGCCACGGCCGGACCGACGCGTTCACAGCGGCGGAGTTCCCCGCGGCCCGGACGTACGACCGCGTGGTGGCGATCACGCGCTCGGGCGCCACGACCGAGGTCATCCGGACGCTGCGCTCGCTGGCGCCGGGCGTGCCGACTGTCGCGCTGACGGCCCAGCCGACCGCGCCCGTCAAAGACGCGGCACGCGACGTGGTCGATCTGTCCTTCGCGGACGAGCGGTCTGTGGTGCAGACGAGGTTCGCCACGACCGCGCTGGCCCTGCTCCGCTCGAGTTTGGGAGAAGACATCTCGGAGGCGATCGGCGACTCGCGCGTCGCGTTGGCCGAATCCGCGCCGCCCGCCGTGATCGAGGCTGAGCATTTCGCCTTCCTCGGTCAAGGCTGGACGATCGGCTTGGCCGAAGAGGCGGCGCTGAAACTGCGCGAGGCGTCGCTCAGCTTCACTGAGGCGCACCCCGCCATGGATTACCGGCACGGGCCGATCGCTTTGGCGCAGCCGGGCCGGGTCGTTTGGGTGGTCGGCGAGGCGCCCCCTGGACTGGCGGCCGATGTCACGCGGACCGGCGCCACGTGGTTCCAGCCGCATGGCGACCCGATGGCGACGTTGGTCCTGGCGCAACGGGTCGCCGTCGCGCGCGGGCTGGCGCGCGGGCTCGACCCGGACCACCCGCGGAACCTGAGCCGCGCGGTTGTGCTGCGGGGGGCGTGACGCGATGAGCTTGGCGCACACGCGCGAGATAGTCCTGGCGGCTCAGGCCGCTGGGCGCGGCGTGGGAGCGTTCAACGTGATCGACCTGGCGCTGGCGGAGGCGATTGTGGCCGGAGCGGAGGACGCCCGCAAGCCGGTGATCCTGCAGATCTCACAGAACTGCGTGGACTACCACGGCGGATTGGCGCCCATCGCGGCGGCCGCCCAGGCGGTGGCGGCCGCCGCCATGGTCCCGGTGGCGGTCCACCTGGACCACGCCGAGTCGGTGGAGTTGGTCGCAGAAGCTTTAGAGCTGGGGATCAAGTCGATCATGTACGACGCCTCGCGCCTGTCTGACGAGGCCAACCGCGCCTCGACCGGCGCGGTGGCAGCGCTGGCTCAAGCCCGCGGCGCCTGGGTCGAGGCTGAACTCGGAGAGATCGGGGGGAAGGACGGCGCTCACGCGCCCGGGGTGAGGACCGACCCGGCCGCGGCGGCGCGCTTCGTGGCGGACACCGGCGTGGACTCGCTCGCGGTGGCGGTCGGGTCTTCCCACGCGATGACGACGCGGGACGCGACCCTGGACTTCGAGTTGATCGCGGCGATCCGGGCGGCGGCGCCCGTCCCGTTGGTGCTGCACGGGTCCTCCGGGGTGCCCCCGGCGGACCTCGCCCGAGCCGTGGCCGCCGGAATGACCAAGATCAACGTCGCCACACTGTTGTCCCAGACCTTCACCGACTCGGTGCGCGCCACTCTGGCGGCCGAGCCCGGCGTGGCGGACGCCCGCGACTACCTGGGCCCCGCCCGCGCGGCCACAGCCGAAGCGGTCACAGAACTCTTGAGGCTGATCGCGTGACCCGCGGGCGGACGCGCCCTCCCGCCACGGCGGCTCGCGGCCAGCCGGCTGGCGCCGCGCCGCCCCGCATCTTGTCGACCGGTGTCACCACAGGGCCCGGGCCACATCCACCAACTCGGCCGGGACCTGTTTCACCTTCCCGGCGATCTCTTCCAGCGGGACCAACACGATGTCTTCGCCGCGCACCGCGGTCATCACATTGAACTTCCCGGCGGACAAGGCGTCCACCGCGGCGACGCCGAAGCGAGACCCGAGGATGCGGTCCGTGGGCGTCGGCGTCCCACCCCGTTGAACATGGCCCAGCACAGTCAAGCGTGTGTCGAATCCGGTCCGGTTGCGCAACTCGATCATGAGCCTCTCGCCAATCGAGCCCGCGATGATCCGTCCCTGCTCGTCGACCTGCGTCGAGAACTGCATATCCGTGCCGTCCGCGGGCTCGGCGCCCTCGGCGACCACGACGATCGAGAAGTTGGCATGGGAACGGTGCCGCCGCCGCAAGAACCGTGCCATCTCCTCGATGTCGAACGGCTCCTCCGGCGTGATGATCAAGTCGGCGCCGCCGGCCAGCCCGGCGTTGACCGCGATCCAACCGACCGTGTGGCCCATCACCTCCACGATCATGACCCGGTTGTGCGATTCCGCCGTCGTGTGGAGCCGGTCGATCGCCTCTGTGGCGATGTTGATCGCCGTGTGGAACCCGATCGACAGATCCGTGCCCTCCACATCGTTGTCGATGGTCTTCGGGATGCCGACCACCTTGACACCCGCTTTGGCGACCTTGCTCGCCGCCTTCAACGTGCCGTCGCCGCCGATGCACACCAGCGCCTCGACCCGTTCCGCCTCAAGCGTCGAGAGCACGCCGTCGATCCCGCCTTCGTTCTTGTGCGGATGGTAGCGGGCCGTGCCCAACATGGTGCCGCCGCGCGGCAGTATCCCGCGGACGTCTTCCCTGGTCAGAGGGATGATTTGGCCTTCGACAACGCCACGCCAACCGTTCCTGAAGCCGACCATCGAGTGACCGTATTCCATCTCGGCCCGCTTCACCACGGCCCGGATCGCCGCGTTCAGCCCGGGAACGTCTCCCCCACCTGTGAGCACTCCGATTCGCATGACGGCTCCTCTCCCTCGGCCAGATCCATGTGGCAGTTTCGTGTCAGTGGCGTGCCAGTCACCCGAGCCAGGTGCCTGTCCCCAAAATCCTACCCGCGCCGCCCGCCGGGCCAGGCCTCCTCGCGGCGGCGCCATACTGAGCCGATGATTAGCGGTTTCGGTGTTGTGCCCGCGGACGAACGCCCCGATCCGGATGTCGCCTATTGGGAGCACGATGCCGAGGACTACTACCGCGAGCACGGCGCCTTCCTCGGCGACGACCGTTTGGTTTGGTGCCCGGAGGGACTCGACGAGGCCGCCGCCGCCCTCCTCGGCGAACTGTCCGGGCGCCGTGTGGTCGAGATCGGCTGCGGCGGCGCCCAAGGGTCCCGCTGGGCGGCCCGCCAAGGGGCTCTCGCCGTCGGGATAGACCTCGCAGCCGGGATGCTGCGGGTGGCGGAACGGTTGGGCGCAGCCGACTTCGCGTTGATCCAGTGCGACGCGACCGCCCTGCCGTTCGCGGACAGGACCTTCGATGTGGCGTTCTCCGCCATGGGCGCCCTGCCCTTCGTCCCCTCGCTCGGCGAGGTCCACCGCGAAGTGGCGCGAGTGCTGCGGGTGGGCGGAAGCTGGGTGTTCTCGACGGACCACCCGTTCGCCTGGGTCTTCCCGGACTCGCCGGACCCGCAGTCCCTGACCGTGCGGCGGTCCTACTTCGACCGGCGGGCGTACATCGAGCGGTCCGAGGACGGCCGCCTGAGCTACACCCAGTGCCACGCCACCCTCGCCGACCACGTGACGGCGCTGACCGGCGCGGGCTTTGTGATCGAGCGGCTGATCGAACCGGAGTGGTCCAAGTCCGGTGGCGCCGCCGACGGCGAGTGGGGCGCGTGGTCGCGTCAGCGCGGACGCCTGGTCCCGTCGACCTTGATCGTCGCCGCCCGCCTGGCGCCACAGGGGACGACGCCGACCGGTGGCGTCAGTCGCAGACCATAGGCCCGAATCCCCAGATCGCGTAGAGGTAGTCCTCGCCCATCGCGTAATCGACGCCGGACGGCTCCCCCCAATAGACGTCGAACACGTCGGAATGGTCCAGCGGCGGCGTATTGGGGGTTGAGTTGCTCTCGCCTCCAAACGTTCGGCGCGTTGATCGCCTCCATTCCCCAGTCGCCGCCGGAGGGGCTGGTGGTTGGATCCGGCCATGGCTCACAGTGTCTCGGCGATCCGGGGAGCCCCTGGCGCGGTCCGGGCCTGCGACATCAGGTCCAT
>JAITLE010000274.1 GCA_031278075.1 Bifidobacteriaceae bacterium
CTCGGCGCGCCACCGAGCGGGACGGCCACCCGATCGGCGCGGAACCCCCTAGAGCGGGAACGTGTTCGGTTGGGGCGGATTAGCAGGCCGTACCCGCCTCCCGCGGCGCCATGGGCAACCCTCCCCAACCCCGGGACTGAACAATTCAAGCCCGGGTCCTCCAGGCCGGGAGGACCCGGGCTGCCCGCTCGCTCAGCCGAGCGGTCCGTAGAGGACCGGGGTTGTGCGTGCTTGCAAGATTTGCTCCAGGGCGTAGGCCAAGCCGAGGAGCGGACCCTCGTCGTAGGCGCGGCCCAAGAACTCCAGGTTGACGTTTCCGCCGGTCACGGTCGAATCCGCCTCGACCGCCTGCCCCATCGGCACCGACACGGCTGGCAATCCGGTGTTCGGGCTCAATCGGAGGTTGGTGCTGTAGGTGCCATACGGCGTGCCCGAGGCGTAGACCAACGCGTCCAGGCTCAGGTCATCCAACAGCTGGGTCACCAGGACCTTGCCGGTGGCGAGCTGGACGGTGTGCGTGCCGCTTTCCCCGGCCCAGTTCTCGTACGTCGTCTCGCTGACGTTCGCGCGTTGCGTATAGGTGCTCGTCCGGCTCACCACATAGTGCCCGGTGTCCAAGATGTCACCGAGGGTGCGGGCCGTCACTCCGGCCGCGAGGTGGTTCTGGACATAGATCTCGAGGTCATGGCGGAACTCATTGGTTGATCCGGAGCCCTCGCCCAGCACTGCGCTGAAGCCGCTTGGCGCGGCCACCTCCACGACTGTGGCGCCCGCGGCCTCGAGCGTCGCCTTCGTCTCCAGCCACAACCGCTGGTTGGTGGTGGAGTTCCCGATCATCGACGCGACATAGCCGATCCGGGCCCCGTCGAGCGCGTCCGGGTCGAGGTAGGCGGTGTACGAGGCGGGGACCTTGCCCACTTGGTCCGCAGTCACCGGGTCGGCTGGGTCGGCCCCGACCACCGCGTCCAAAGCGACCGCCGCGTCCAGCACGCTGCGGGCGATCGGGCCTCCCGTGTCCTGGCTCAGCGCCAGCGGGACAATCCCGTCACGGCTGGCCAGACCGACCGTTGGGCGGACGCCCACCAGTTGGTTGTAGGAGGAGGGCACCCGGATCGATCCGCCCGTGTCTGTGCCGAAGCCGATCCCGCCGAGGTTCGCGGCGATCGCCGCGCCGGTGCCGCCGCTGGAGCCGCCCGCGGTCCGGCTGGTGTTGTAAGGGCTAGCCACCAGCAGCGTCTCACCGACCGGGGCGCCGGCGGAGAACTCGGAGACGAACCCGTAGGCGAACTCGTCCATGCTCGCTTTGGCGAGGATTACAGCTCCGGCGTCACGCAGCCCCGCCACCATGGTCGCGTCCGTCGTGGTCTGGTTGTCTTCCCAGCACCCGCAACCGGCCGTCGTCGGCATGTCCAGCGTGTCGTAGTTGTCCTTCAAGATGATCGGGACGCCAAGGAGCATGCTGGTCATGCCTTGCTCGGCGCGCACGGCATCGGCGGCGGCGGCCGCTTCTAGGGCGACATCGCTCACCGTCACTATCGAGTTCAGCGGACGCCCCGTGCCGGAGGTGTCGACCAGCACGCGGTCGTAGGCCGCGATCCGGTCCAGGTACGCCTGGGTGATCTCCACGGACGTGGTGACCCCAGCGTTCATGGCGGCCTGCATCTCGATCACCGAGGCTTCGATCAGGTCGAATGGTCCGTCGTCGTAGACCATGCGCGCGGAGACCGCCGCCAGGTCGGCCACGCTGATCGCGCCGTCGCCGTCCACATCCGCGTCGGCGTCCCAGCTCGGGTCTGTGGCGGTGACGCCCAGCAGCGCGCCGACCACGGCGAGGTCGTCGCGTGTGACCGCGTCATCGCCGGTGAGATCCAGTTCTGTGTAGTACGGCGCGAGCAGCGGGATCGTGCTGGTGGGCGCCGCGACGGCGGATGCCGCCGGCAAAGCGACGGCCAACGTCGCCATGAGGCCGGCGATTCCAGCGGTGGCCACAACTCGGCGGCCGGCAGGTTGCAGCATGTGTCTTCTCCTTGAGCGGGGCTTTGGGGTGCGGACGGCGACTTCAGTGGTGGTCATGACTCACCACCTGACGGCGGCGCAGCGCGATCCCGGCGCCCAGCGCGACGAGGCAGATCCCGGCGGCGGTCGTGGCCAACAGCCCACTCCGGTCGGGGCCTGTGACGGGCAGCGAGCCGGTCGCGTCATCGGACGGCGAGCTGGCGGACGCGCCATCGGACGCGCCATCGGACGCGCCGCCAGACGCGCCACCGGACGCGCCGCCCGACGCGCCGCCGGAGGACGCGTCAGCGGACGGGCTGGTCTCGCTGGGCTCGGGCTCCGGCTCGTCGGCCGGGCTGGCGGTGACGGTGGCGCTCGCCTCTCCCGCTGTCGTCACGGTCTCTTCGCCGCTGCTGACCAGCGTGACCGTGCCGAGTTCGATCACCGCTTCGCCTCCGGCGAGCACCAGGAACTCGACGGTCGCCAGCGTTGTGTCCCCACTCAACCCGGGTGAGGCGCCGAGCCGCGTGTGCGTCAGCGAGAGCGCTCCTGTCGCCTCGGTGGCGAGGTCGAACCCGCCATCGGGGAAGGTGGCGCTATCAAGCACATATGCGAGGAGCGTCGGGTCGTACGTCAGCTCCAGCTCGTAGGCGTACAGGTCGTCGACGGCATCGGCCGTGACGGACACGGTGATGACGTCGCCGGCGGTCGCTTCGGCTGGCGCCTCGACGGCGAATGGGCCGGCCTGAGGGGGAGCGGCCTCGGCCGCGGGCGCGAAGGCGAGGGTGACGAGCACCCCGAGCCCCGCCGCGATTCCCGCGCGGGCCGCGGGTCTCGGCCTTGAGAACACAATGGAGGGCATTGGGAGACATCCTTTCTGGTCGCTTGGGGCGACAAACGGTTTCAAGATGACGGCGCCTCGCAGCGCCTCGAAGACTTTTTCAGTCTCCGGTTACCCCTGAGTCATCCTTGAGTTTCGCCTCGATTTCGATTTCCGCCCCATCGCACGATGCCGTCCCCTGACGTCTACTCACCCCGACCGCGCCAGCCCGCACACCCGCGGCGCCGGCGTCCCTGCTGCCTGCGGGCCTGCTCCCGAGCGCGCCGCCCGCACTCCGATGTGATCGGCTCGGTCGCGAAGCTTGGCAACACCCTCCTCCCGCGCGCGCCCGCACTCCGAGCGCGCCCGCACCCCGCGCGGGCGCCGCTAGCGACTCGACTTGTCGCACGTGTGCTCGGGCTGATCGCTGGTTGGCCCCCGCCGCGGTCATGGCGGTTCGGTTCGTCGCGCCTTCGACGCGGGCGGGAACCTGGCCTGGGCGCCGCTGGGCTCGTCACGACCCCGACCGGCAGCGCCGGACGGGACGGTGGCTTTGGGGAGGGACCCTCCGGGAGGCATAGGGGAGCGCCCGAAGGAGGCCCGGGCCGGCCGCCCGGTTTCCCTGGCCGCGACGCGTGTGGTGGTCCCACAGATGGTGGACCCTGCGGTGGATTCCTGTTCAGCGGGCGTCGCGATTGTTGGTGGCCGGCGCCTGGGGCGCCCAGGCCTCGAAGAATGGCGACTTTTGTGCCCCCGAAGCCGAATCGTGGCGACTTTTGTGCCTGCCCGACACGCGCATAGACCTCTGACCAGGCGATACGCGTG
>JAITLE010000010.1 GCA_031278075.1 Bifidobacteriaceae bacterium
CTTGCCGCCCCGGCCCGGCTCGCCGCCGCGCCACGACCGATCTCCCGCGTCCCGGCCACGCTTGCCCGAACGATCCCGGTCGCGGGTCTTGCCACGTTCGCGGCCGCCGCGATCACGCGACTCAGCGACAGCCCGGTCGAATTCCTCGGCGTCCATCCGACGCCCGTCCACTCCGGCCTCGGCGCCGACAGCCAGCGCCGCCAAGGCGGCGGCCAGAGCCACCGGGTCGGCGCCCGCTTCGATCGCCTTGCCCACCGCGCGGTAGGCGGCGTCGAGCCGGCCCGCCGTGAGACGTTCCGAGACGCGCCGCATGAGGGACGCGTACTGGTGATCGGCCACCTCGGCGAGGGTGGGCAGGAACCATTCGTCCAGCTCGCCCCGGATGGTCCGCTCGATCGCGCGGAGCCGGCCCCGGTCGCCCGGGGCGATGAAGGTCACCGCGACGCCCGTGCGGCCCGCCCGGCCGGTCCGGCCGACCCGGTGCACATACACCTCGGGATCGCGGGGCACATCGAAGTTGACGACCAGACCGATCCGCTCCACGTCCATCCCGCGAGCCGCCACATCCGTGGCGACCAGGACGTCGAGCTGGCCCTGCCTCAGTCGCTCCACGATCCGCTCACGTTCACGCTGCGCCACCTCACCTGAGATTCCCGCGGCGTTGACGCCACGCGAGATGAGGTCCTGGCTGACACGGTCGGCATCGTCCCTGGTGCGCACAAACACGATCGCGGCGTCCGCGGTGGCCGTCGCCAACGTCCTGATCAGCGCCTCCACCTTGTGGCGCGCGGGCACCAAGACATAACGCTGGTCGAGCAGCGCCGGCGCCGAGGCCGGCGCGGAGACGGCGATCCGCTGCGGGGAGCGCAGGTGGCGGTCGGCGGTGGCGCGGATCGCGGACGGCATGGTGGCGGAGAACAACGCGGTCTGCCGCTCGCTGGGCGCCTGCGCGAGGATCGTGTCGACGTCCTCGGCGAAACCCATGCGGAGCATCTCGTCCGCCTCGTCGAGGATGAGGCGGCGCAGCCCGTCGAGGACCAGCGTGCCCCGCTCCAGGTGGTCGATCACGCGTCCCGGCGTCCCGACCACGATCTGGGCGCCCGCTTCGAGGTCGCGGCGCTGCGGGACGTAGGACGCGCCCCCGTAGACGATTGCGACCCGGACGCCCGCGCGGCGCCGCGCGAAACTCTTGATCGCGTCGGCGAGTTGCATGGCCAACTCGCGGGTGGGCGCCAGCACCAGCGCTTGGGGCCGGCGTTCCGCCGGGTCGACGCCCGCGACGAGCGGCAGCCCGAACGCCGCGGTCTTGCCTGTGCCGGTCTGCGCCACGCCGACCACGTCGTGGCCGCCCATCAACAGGGGGATGACCGCGGACTGGATCTCGGTGGGTGTGGTGAAGCCGAGGTCCGCCACGGTCTCGAGCAGATCGTCCGGGAGGCCGAGGCCCGTGAAACCAACGGCCGGCTGGGCGGCCGCGGCCGCGGCGGGCGGCTCGGCGGGCGCAGACTGGGAGGCGGGCGGTTCGGCGGGCGCAGACTGGGCGGCGGGCTCGGCGGGCATGGCAGGCATGGCGGACGCGGTGGGCGCGGTGGGCCCGGTGGACGCGGTCGCCGCGGTGGGCGCAGGCTGGCCGGTCGGCTCGGCGGGCGCCGGAGGATTGGCGGCCGCGGCCAGATCGACCACGTCTTCCGAGTCGTCAGCGGGCAGGCCCAGGGCCTCAAGGGTCAAGATTGACAAAATTCACACCATTTCTCTATCGAGGAGCACCGCCCAGCGCCGGAAAGCCGCCGAGCGAGCCCACCCACGCCGTGCCCCAGCCTGGCTGGCGGCGGCACAAGAGACGGTGTTGGCAAAGCTCCAAAAGCACATCAGCCGCGCCTGGACGCTGCGGGCCCATATCGGGCGCGGCCCCGAAGGACTATACCCCATCCGGGCGCAGCCGTCAGATGCCATGGCCCCCATGCCGGCGCCGTCGCTCAGCGCGTCGCGACCCGCCCCTGGGCCGACTCGCCGGCGCCGCCCAAGCGTCCCCGCTGGTCCGTGGCGCCACGCTCCCCCAGGTCGGCGGGCGCTGGGGCTGGTTCGCGTCCGGTGTCGCGCGGCGCGGAGCGCGGAACTCTACACTTCTCGTCTCTGGCGGGAGAAGTGTAGGAATGGTGACACCCGCTCGGATGGGGGTTCAGGTGGCCAGAACCAGCGTAAGCCCCTGACCTGCGGAAACGGTTCCCGGGTAGGTTCACGGCGACGGCGCGGGCTGGGGCGCGGGGCGCGGAACGCGGAACTCTACACTTCTCGCTCCAGACGGGAGAAGTGTAGGAATGGTGACGCCCGCTCGGGCTTGGGCGGGCCGAGAGGCGAGGGCCAAGCGTTTGCGTTGGTCAATCGCGGCGCCACCGCCCAGATCGGCCCGCGGCCGCCGCAGGCGGCCACGCGCACGGCCCGTCGCTGGCGCCTCAGGCCAAGCCCGGCCCCGGCGGCGACACGGATAATCCCTGATGGGAACAAAGTCGGGGGGTCGGTCGTTATACTTACCGGTAAATCTGCGCGTAGCCTCTCGAATCAGGCATGCCTTCGTGACGAAGATGTGTCTTCCCCGGAATGTGTCGCATGGCATGCCGCCACGGCCGCGTTCCGCCTGACTGACCTGGTCCGGGCGGACGGGGCAGGGCTGGAAGCCTTGAGTCAGCCGGAGCCGGAGTGTCGGCCGGTCGGCGGGGTGGAGCGCGGTCGAACGAGCCTCCGCGGTGTCCAGGTCGCGGGTGTAGTGAAGGAGTGGGTTAGTGGCGAAGGCTACTTCGGCCGTACGGGCGAACACCGCCGTGGAAGCAGTTCCGGACGAGGCGCCTAGCGGCCCGGCCACCGCCAAGAAGCAGGTCCGCGGGGCCGCGCGGCCGCGCGCCAAATCAGCGGCGGCCAACAAGGCGAAGCCGGTGGCAGAAGCGGTGGAAGCAGTCGAACCGGTGGCTGCCGCGGTGGAAGCAGTCGAACCGGTGGCGGCCGCGGTCGAGCCGGTGGCGGTCGAGCCGGTGGCCGAACAGGTCGCCGCGGCCCCTCGCCGGACACGTTCAGCGTCTGCGGGCAGGACCAGGACGCCGGACCCGACGGTCGCCGCCCGCGTCCGGCGCGCGCGGCGCGCGGCGCGGGAGGACGCGGAGCCGACCCCCGATGGGACAGCCGAGCCGCCGGGCGCGGAAGACGCGCAGGAGACCCCGGCGCCCGCCGCCGCGGAGGAAGAAGACGAGGGGTCGGGATTCGTCGTCTCAGACCTCGACGAAGGCGACGCGCCACCGCAGCAAGTGCAGGTGGCGGGCGCCACCGCCGACCCGGTCAAGGACTACCTCAAGCAGATCGGCAAAGTCGCCCTGCTGAACGCCGAGCAGGAGGTCGACCTGGCCAAACGGATCGAGGCCGGCCTGTTCGCGGAGGAGAAGCTGACCACCGAGGCCGGGATCGACCCGAAACTGCGCCGCGAGCTGGAATGGCTCGCCAACGACGGGCGCCGGGCCAAGAACCACCTGCTGGAGGCGAACCTGCGGCTGGTGGTGTCCTTGGCCAAGCGCTACACCGGCCGCGGCATGCTTTTCCTCGACCTGATCCAGGAGGGGAATCTGGGCCTGATCCGGGCCGTCGAAAAATTCGACTACACCAAGGGCTACAAGTTCTCGACCTACGCCACCTGGTGGATCCGCCAGGCCATCACCAGGGCGATGGCGGACCAGGCGCGGACCCTCCGCATCCCGGTGCACATGGTCGAGGTCATCAACAAACTGGCGCGGGTTCAGCGCCAACTGCTCCAGGACCTGGGCCGCGAGCCGACCCCGGAGGAACTCGGCAGAGAGCTGGACATGACCCCGGAGAAGGTGGCGGAGGTGCAGAAATACGGCCGCGAGCCGATCTCCCTGCACACGCCCCTGGGCGAGGACGGCGACAGCGAGTTCGGCGACCTGATCGAGGACTCGGAGGCGGTGGTGCCAGCCGAGGCGGTCAGCTTCACGCTGCTCCAGGAGCAGTTGCACGCCGTCTTGGACACGCTCTCAGAACGGGAGGCCGGCGTCGTCTCGATGCGCTTCGGGCTGACCGACGGGCAGCCCAAGACCCTCGACGAGATCGGCAAGGTCTACGGCGTCACCAGGGAGCGCATCCGCCAGATCGAGTCCAAGACGATGTCGAAGCTGCGTCACCCGTCGCGTTCGCAAGTGCTGCGCGACTACCTGGATTGACGCCGCCGCCGGCTGACGGGGGTGGGTGG
>JAITLE010000124.1 GCA_031278075.1 Bifidobacteriaceae bacterium
CTGAATCGGACAGAGCCGGGCCGCAGCCGCCCGCCCCGGCGACTGACGCGCCGCCCAGGGCTCCGTCCCACCTGGCCGACGCGCCGCCCCGGGCTCTGGCACAGCGCGGGCTGACCTACACCCCGGGCTCCGTCCGCCCCAGCCGCACGCCACCGCTCATCTGGGCGGCGCCGCTGTCCCACCCGCCCGGGAATAGAAGCCCCCCGGTGGGTGTTCAAGACCCTGGAGCCAATCTCTCGGCCATCCCGGTCGAGGCCACCCCGAGGAGACATTGACCATGATCACGCCCAGTTCCGCGGCCCCCGAGTCGCAGCGCCCGCGTCACGCGGCACTCGCCGGCGGCGCCGCACGCGCGGTGTGGCGCGGCCGGGGCTTCCTCGCGTTCGTGCTGGCGGCTCTCGCTGCCGTGAGCTGCGGCCTTGTGACCATGGCGCTCTGGAACACCAGCGCGACTGCCGCTGGTCCGATCGTCACGACCGGCCACCTGGAGATCGAACTCGGCGGATTGCTCTGGGAAGAGACCACTATCGACAGCGCCGACGGCTCCAACGCTTCGGGTTTTGACGCGGCGGGCTTGAAGGCTCTGCGTTTGACCCCAGGCGATTCGCTCTTCATCGACCAAGTCGTCACGATTGACGGCCTGGGCGGGAACCTGCAGTTCATGTTCTCCGCCCGCCTGGCCGATGGCGCTGATCCCGCGAGCCTCGCGCCGCTGGTCGCGACCTACAAGCTGATGGACGAGAATGGGCAGTCCCTCACCGGCGCGGACCAGCCCCTCAATGTGGGCGACGAGTTGGAGGTGGGCCCGTTCCCCGAGGGCGAGCACGAGTTTTACGTGATCATCTGGATCGAGTACCCCCGCAGCTACACGCCGCTCTACGCGGCCGCCCTGGATGCGCCGGCCGCGACCGTCGCCGTCCCGTCGTTGGAGTTGAGCGCCCAACAGGTCAGGGGGACGGCATGAGATTCCCAACATGGCGGCCCGCGCTGGCCGCGGCCGCCGCGGCAGCCCTGCTGTTTGGAGCCGGCGTCGCGGGCGGCGTTCATGCTTGGTGGCGCGCCAATACCGTCAGCCCAGCTTTTGAGCTTGGAGTCGGCCAGGTTTACGCCGCGGTTGAGCGTGAGCCGGGGACGGCGAACGCGGAGAATTCGGTGACGAGCGCTCTCGCGGAAGCCAAACTTGTTTTCAAAGTGTCCGATGCCGTCACCGCGACCGCGCAAACCGCCGGCGTCGCGATTCCCTTCGATGTCGTTCTAAGGGGCGCCGCGCACACTGGCCTGGATTATTTGTTCGTGTTGCCCAATGCTGTGGCGGACAGTGTGGCCGAGGCTTCGACTTTCACATTCATCCGCCGTCCACCAACTGGATGCTCGCCGACGATGACGGCGGCTGAAACTTTTGCGGCCAAGCCCGGGGACATGGTGGGACCCTTTGAGGGCATGATTCCCGACGCGGTGTGGTCGGGCGAGGTCGCCGCGGGCGAGCCTGTGCGCGAGCCGTGGTGTCTCGTGGTCAAGACGGTCGGTGGTTCTTCCTACGAGATCGTCGCTGACGCGGTCGGCGAAGCTGCGTCCGGGATAGCGACGGACTCTGACTCGTGGTCCGCGACGCTGCTTCCGGATGCGACGGTCGGGGGCGATTACAAGATCACGTTGACGACCATGTTCACCCGGCCGCCAACAACCCCCTGAGCTGCCCTGTTAGGTGATTTGGTGACTCAGACAGCGCCGCGCTGGGCCGATTCGCGCCGGCCACATTTGACTCCTCGCGTCGCGGGCGGCCTTGAACTGGGCGTTCGCGTGGCGGGTCGCTTGGTCCCGGTCAGTCCCGCGGCGACGGGTGGTCCTGTCGCGGGCGGTTCCTTCCTGGGCCGCTGCGAGCTGGGCCGCTGCGAGCTGGGCCGGCCGGGTTTGGGCCGCTGCGAGCCGGGCCGGCCGGGCTTGGGCTCGCCCGCGGGCCGGCCGGGAGCCCTCTTCGGCGGCGCCGAGAGCCCGGTTGGCCAGGCGCCCGAAGCCCAGAAAAATTCGTGCCCGGCAAGTGGAATGAAACCGGACCCGAGCTTGTTGTAACAGATGTCGAAACAAGACCGCCCGAGGCGGGCAGGTCCACTAGAAAGTTTCGCAATGGCAGTACCCCCCAATGACGCGAGCGTGTGGACGCGCGCGCCTTGGCGGGCTTGGATCGGCCAAATGGCCGATTCACCCAGAGCCGTCCGGAAGGTCCGGGCGGAGCAGGCACACAACGAGGAAGAAAGAGACAATGCAAACAAACACAAGCCGTTTCTCGAAGCGGACGAAGGGCGTTATCGCGGGCGCCGCTGGCGTGGCGTTGCTGCTGGGCGGATCGACCTTTGCGCTCTGGTCCACCACCACCAGCTTCGGCGAGAGCGGGACCATCGGCATGGGCGAGATCACGGTCAAGACCGTGGGTGAGCTCGAGCTCTACGACGTGAGCTCAGACCGCACCAACACCGACGCGGAGACCCAGAAGATGACCGGTCGTGACGGCCACAAGATCGATACCGAGGATGCGCTGGTGCCCGGTGACCACCTCGCCGTTGTCCAGGACTTCCAGCTCGAGCTCAAGGGCGACAACCTGCTCGCTGAGATCAGCCTGGCTGTGGGCAACGTCATGAACGAGACCATCACGACTTCCGGCGCTGTGGTGACCTACTCGGTCCAACAGAGCGACGGGAGCGAAATCGTCAGCGACGTGCCGTGGGGCGCAGAAGATGCCTCCGTCACTGTCGAGAAGTACTTCGCGACCACGGCCAACGAGGACAACGGCCAGAACAACGTGGTCACGCTGGCCGATGGCAAATTCAGGGTGATCCTGTTCGTCGAGATCTCCACGAACATCCATGGCACCGCGCTCATGAACCTGCAGCAAGAGCTGACTGACATGACCGTCACCGTGAGCCAGGTCCGGCCGACCGGGAAGGGCAACTTCGCCTGAGGCTCCTGATAGCAGTCTGCGGGGTGGTCGGCGCGCCGCCCCGCAGACTCGCGGCG
>JAITLE010000135.1 GCA_031278075.1 Bifidobacteriaceae bacterium
CCGGACCGAGTTTTGGCGACTTCTGTGCCAACCGGACCGAGTTGTGGCGACTTCTGTGACACCCGGCCCGATTTTTGGCGACTTTTGTGCCACCCGGCCCGAGTTTTGGCGACTTCTGTGCCACCCGGCCCGAGTTTTGGCGACTTCTGAGCCACCCGGTCCGGATCCTGGCGGCTCTTGCGCCACGCGCTGGCACGTTACGCCAGGTCAGAGCCCCGCGGCCGAGCTGGCCCTGGTGCCAGGCCGGGCGCCGTCAGGCGCGCGCGCTCCCGCCCGGGCGGGCTCATGCTGGGCCTTGGCCGGTCGGAATCGTCCGCGGGCGGGCGGCCACAACGACAATCCCGGCCAATTCGCGCAACTCGCGGCGCACGGCCATCAGCGCGATCCCGATCACCACGAGCGCCGCGCCGAACACCATGACCAGCGCCGCCACGCCGAAGGCCGAGGCGCTGAGCAGCAGCGCCGTCCGCAGCAGCGCAGATGCGTTCATCGAGGTCCACAGGGCGGTCATCCTCGCGTCGACGGACTCGTCGCCAGCCCCCAGATAAACCCGCTCTTCGCGGACGCGGGCGATCTCGCCCGCGGTCAGGCCGGTGTACTCCTCGAAGCCGTGTGCGGCCGGCAGCGCCACGGCCCGCGTCTCGCTGACCGCCGCCCCAGCCAGCGCGCTGATCGGACCCCGGACGTGGTACGGCCCCTCGCTGCCCGCGGCGCCGGGCGACACGGCGGTCACAGACGCCTCACCAGCGATCGGGATGCGCTCCGCCTTCAGCCGCGCGGACACCGCCGTCCACACGACCAGGCCCGCGACCAGGGACAACGCCCCCAAAATGATCAGAGTGGGCCCGAATACCCGAATCGGTCCGCTGCGCTCGCCCGCCGCCAAAGGAATCGCCGCTGCCATGTTCGCCTCCGACACGCGAGGCGCTCCCGGCCCCGCCGAAGCGCCCCCACACGCCCCCAGAAGCACCCGCGACCAATCTTCGTCACGATCGGAGCTCCGTAGAGTCTAACCCGGCAACAGACCTTGGTCCCTTGCGGCGTCTATTCCCACTCGATGGTGCCCGGCGGCTTCGAGGTCACGTCCAGCACCACACGGTTGACCTCCCGCACCTCGCCCGTGATCCGCCCCGCGATCCGCGCGAGCAGCCCGTAGTCGAGCCGCGAGAAGTCCGCCGTCATCGCGTCGTCCGAGCTGACCGGCCGCAGCACCACCGGATGGCCGTAGGTCCGCTGTCGCCTTGCACGCCCACGGACCGCACGTCCGCCAGCAGCACCACCGGGCATTGCCAGATCTCCCGGTCCAGTCCCGCTCGGGTCAGCTCTTCGCGCACGATGCCGTCCGCCCGCCTTATCGTCTCCAGCCTCGCCTCGGTCACCTCCCCGATTATGCGGATGCCCAAACCTGGTCCAGGGAAGGGCTGGCGCCACACCATCGCGTCTGGCAGACCCAGCTCGGAGCCGACAGCCCGCACCTCGTCTTTGAACAGGGCACGGAGCGGCTCGATCAACTCGAAGCGCAGGTCAGCGGGCAAGCCGCCCACGTTGTGATGCGACTTGATGACGGCGGCGCCCTCGCCGCCGCCGCTCTCGACCACGTCGGGGTAGAGGGTGCCCTGGACCAGGAACTTGACCTCGCCCGTGTTCTCTTGGCCCGGACCACCTGAGGCCGCCGCCCGCGCGGCGGCCTCGAAAGCCCGGATGAACTCCCGCCCGATTATCTTCCGCTTCGCTTCCGGGTCGGTCACGCCCGCCAGCGCCTCAAGGAACGCGGCCCGAGCGTCGAAGACCACCAAACGCGCGCCGGTCACGGCCACGAAGTCACGCTCGACTTGTTCGCGTTCACCCTCACGCAGCAGCCCGTGGTCCACGAACACGCAGGTCAGCTGGTCCCCGACAGCGCGTTGGACCAGGGCTGCGGCGACCGCCGAGTCGACGCCGCCGGACAGGCCGCAGATCACGCGGGCGCCGCCGACCTGGCCGCGGATCGCCTCGATCTGTTCGGCGGCGATGGAGCCCGGCGTCCAATCCGGCCTGAGGCCGGCCTCCGTGAACAAGAAGTTCTCCAGGGAGGCCTGGCCGAGCGGCGTGTGCCGCACTTCGGGATGCCACTGGACGCCGTAGAGCCCCCGGGCGCGGTCTTGGAACGCCGCGACGGGCGCCCCCGCGCTGGCGGCGAGCACCTCGAAGCCCTCGGGCGCCTCAGTGACCGCCACACCGTGGCTCATCCAGACGGTCTGGCGCGGCGGACTGGAGGCGAGCAACCCGCCGGGCCGCACGACATCGACCACCGTGGAGCCGTACTCCCCCAAGGCGGCCCTGTCCACGGCGCCGCCGAGCGCGTGGGCCATCGCCTGGAACCCGTAACAAATGCCGAGCATGGGCACTCCGGACGCGAAGAGCGCCGGGTCGACGCGGGGCGCTCCCGCCTCGTAGACGGACGCCGGCCCGCCCGACAGGATGATGGCCGCGGGGTTCTTGGCCAGCATGCGCTGGGCGGGCCAGGTGTGCGGGACTATCTCGGAATAGACGTGGGCTTCTCGCACACGCCGCGCGATAAGCTGGGCGTACTGGGCGCCGAAGTCGACCACCAAGACAGGCTTGTGGTTCGGGACGGGACTGGTCACGAAGGGTAGCGCTCCTCACAAAGTCGTTTACACAAGGGCCAATAGTCCTAGGTACACTGGTTGGGTAAGCGGTGTGCCGCACACCGTGCGAAGGCTCCCTTCACTGACGAAAGGTGTGGAACGCGTGGCACGTTCTGTCTATCTGGCATCCGCTGACCGGCACGCGGTCAAGTCTATTGTCGCCCTAGGGCTCGTCGAGGAACTCAAGCGGTGGTACGAGCGTGTCGGCGTGTTCCGTCCCGTGCTGCGGCACTCCGACGGATCGGACCACATCTTGGACCTCCTGAAGACCCGGGACACCATCGAGGCCCCGCGCGAGGCGCGCGTCGGCGCCACCTACCAGCACTTCCACCAAGCCCCGAAGGCCGCGATGGAGCAGGTCATCACCCGTTTCGAGGAATTCAAAGCGATCTGCGACGCGGTGGTCATAGTCGGGACCGACCACACCGACGTGCCTGGTGGCGAGGAACTGGCGCTCAACGCCCGGATCGCGGCGAACCTCGGCTCGCCGGTGATCCTGGTGGTCTCGGGGGCCAGGTGGACCGCGCCGCAGGTGCTGACATCCGCGGAGCTGGCGCGCGGCGTCATCCAGCGGGAACACGCCAAAGTGATCGGCGTCGTGGCGAACCGCTGCGCGCCGGAGGACATCGCCCAAATCCGCGCGCAGTTGGGGCACCTAGACATGCCCACGGCGGCGATCCCCGACTCCAAGGCGGCGCTCGCCCCGACTCTGGGCGGCGTGATGGACGCGATCGGCGGCCGACTGATCAGCGGCGACCCGGCAGCGCTTGGACTCGAGGTGCTCGACTTGTCGATCGCCGCGCAGGAGGTGGAACACCTGCTGGCGCACCTGACCCCACGCTCGGCGGTGTTCTTCCGGGGCGACCGCGTGGGCGTGCTCCTGGCCCTGGCCGCCACCCAAGGCGACCCGAACTTCCCTGGACTCGCCGGCTTGATCCTGGGGGGAGGCTACATGCCGGACCCGGACGTCATGAACCTCGCCCGGTCCTTGGCCGGCGACCTGCCGATCATCGCCACCCACAAGGAGGCGTTCTCGGCCGCAGCGGCGTCCACCCTGGTCAGGGGCCGGCTGGACCTCAGCTCACAGGACAAGGTCGAAGCCGCGCTGGCAGCCTTCGACGAGGGCATGGACGCCCACCACTTCGTGGAGGAGATGGAGGCGTTCGCCCCGAGTGTCGTCACACCGCTCGCCTTCCAGCGGTCCTTGGTCGAACGGGCCCGCCGCGACATCAAGAAGATCGTGCTTCCCGAGGGCTCCGACGACAGGGTGTTGCGCGCCGCCGCCCGGATCGGGGCGCTGGGCGCCGCCGAGGTGGTCATCCTGGGAGACGCCACCGCCATCGCGGAGCGCGCCGCCGAACTCGGGATCGATCTGAGCGCCGCCACAATCCAGGACCCCGCCGACCGGGTGCTGATCGAGCGTTTCGCCACAACCTATGCCGAATTGCGCGCCCACAAGGGGGTCACCAAGGAGCAGGCCCTGAAGAAGATCGCCGGCTCCGCGACCTATTTCGCCACCATGATGGTCCACGCGGGGCTCGCCGACGGCATGGTCTCCGGCGCCATCCACACCACAGCTGACACGATTCGGCCAGCGTTCGAGGTGATCAAGACCCGACCGGGCGCCGCGGTCGTCTCGTCTGTGTTCCTGATGGCGATGGCGGACAGGGTGCTGGTCTTCGGGGACTGCGCGGTCAACCCGAACCCCACTCCGGCCCAGCTCGCCGGCATCGCGATCGACTCGGCCGCGACCGCCGAGGCGTTCGGCGTGGTCCCGCGGGTCGCGTTGCTCTCCTACTCGACGGGCACGTCCGGCGCCGGGCCGGACGTGGACGCCGTGCGCGAGGCGGTTCAGATCGCCCACGCGGCCGCCCCCGACCTGCCACTCGACGGGCCCCTGCAGTACGATGCCGCCGTCGTCCCGTCGGTCGGCGCCGCCAAACTGCCAGGCTCACCGGTGGCGGGCCAAGCGACGGTCTTGATCTTCCCTGACCTCAACACCGGCAACGTGACCTACAAGGCGGTGCAACGCTCGGCTGGCGCGGTCGCCATCGGACCGGTGCTACAAGGTTTGCGCAAGCCCGTCAACGACTTGTCGCGCGGGGCGCTGGTCGAAGACATCGTCAACACCATCATCATCACCGCGTGCCAAGCGCAGTAAGGGGAATCAGTGAGCGAGACAGTCTTGGTGATCAACGCGGGGTCGTCGTCGATCAAGTACCAACTGGTGGACGTCGACACGCGCGAGGCGCTGGCGAGCGGGATAGTCGAACGGATCGGGGAGGCGATCTCACCGCTGACGCATCGGGTGGGCGGCGCCAAGCACACCGTCGAGGCGCCGGTGCCGGACCACACCACGGGGCTGCGCGGAGTGCTACGACTGTTCGAGAACCATGGTCCTGACCTGGCGCGCGTTGGCTTGGTGGGTGTGGGGCACCGGGTGGTCCAGGGCGCGGACGAGTTCTCCCAGGCGACCCTGATCACGCCTCAAGTGCTAGCCAAGATCGTGGAGCTGGCGCCGTTGGCGCCACTGCACAACCCGGCGAACATCCAGGGGATCGAAGCGGCGCGCGCCGCGTTCCCCGCGCTGCCGCAGGTGGCGGTGTTCGACACGGCGTTCCACGCCACACTGCCGCCCGAGGCGTACACCTACGCGATCGATCCGGTGCTGGCCAAGGAATTCCGCATCCGGCGGTACGGCTTCCATGGCACGTCGCACCAGTACGTGTCCCGCGAGACCGCGCGGGCGATGGGCCGGCTTTCGCAGGACGTGAACATCATCACGGTGCACATCGGATCCGGCTGCTCCATGGCAGCGGTCCGCGGGGGGCGGTCGGTGGAGACGTCCATGGGGCTGACTCCGCTGGAGGGGTTGGTCATGGGCTCACGCTGCGGGGACATCGACCCTGCGATCGTGTTCCACCTGGTGCGTGAGGCGGGCCTCACGGTTGACGCGGTCGACACGTTGTTCAACAAACGGTCCGGCCTGCTCGGGATGTGCGGGTCCTTGGACCTGCGGGACATCCATCAAGCGATCGCCGCGGGCGACCCCGCGGCACAGCTGGCGTTCGACGTGTTCACCCACCGGCTGCGGGGGTACATCGGCGCGTATTGCGCCCAACTGGGGCGGGTCGACGCGATCGCGTTCACCGCCGGGATTGGCGAGAACGACCCTGCTGCCAGGGCCGCGGCCGTGCGCGGCCTGGAAGCCTTCGGGATCGAGTTGGATCCCGACCGGAACGCCGCGGCGCGGGGCCAGGCGCTGATCTCGTCAGATCGGTCCCGGACCCAAATCTGGGTCACGCCCACCGATGAGGAGTATGAGATCGCCCACCAAGCGGCCGACCTGATCCACTCCCTGGCCCCGCAGCCCGCCTAGCCGTCGCCGCCCCGGTCAGCTCACCGTGTCCCAGGGGCCGCACAGGTCCCCGGTCCACTTCGCCATCTTCACATCAGAGCCCTGCTGCAGCGACAGGCTCATGCCCGCCAGGTAGAAGTAGCCGTTCCCGAGCGACTCCATGCCGAAGCTCAACGAGAACCAGCCCCGCACACCGCTCAACAAGTGCTTCCTGCCCAACGGCGCGAGCGACAGCACCTGCCCCTTCTCGTTGGCGACGCCATGGAGCGCCTTGTAGGTCGGCGGCGCGGAGGCCTGGATGGCGAACAACGTGTAAAGCGGGTAAGCGAGGAACTTGATCGTGGGATAGGTCGTGATCAGCCACAGATCCAACGACTGGTCATAAGTCAGGTTCTGGGCGCCAAAGACCTGGTTGCCGGTCAAGACGAAGTACTTCCCGTCGTGTCCCTGCGGCCCGTTGTCATGGAACTGGCCCTCTATGACTGGTTCCTCATAGGCGGCCCAGTCGGTGATGTCGTATTGCAGCAGGATTTGATAGTCGTTGTCCACGCGCAGAGGGTGCGAGAAGATGCTATAAGCGACTGTGAGGTACTGCTTGCCGCTGTTGGAGCCGAACTTCGGCCCGAAGGCGATGCCGTCCACGCCGGCGGCGCCGTACCGGCCGTCCGGCGAGAACGCGAACACCGAGTCAATCGTGCCGTTCCCGTTCCGGTCGACCCGGTAGTCCTTCGCCACCTCGTGGAGGAAGACAGCCGTCATGATGCCGCCGGTCTGCGCGCTCATCTTCATGCTGTCGATCTTGTCGACGTCAATGATGGCGACGTAGAACGCCCCTTCGTATTTCTGGGTCGACCCGCCGACCGTCTTGGTGTAGTCGTCCCAATAGAACAGCGACCCGTAGACGCGGCCGTCTTCAGGGTTGTAGGCGAGATCGCCCAGGTGCCCGTGGAAGTCTTCCATGGTGCCGAGGACGTTGCCGGCCAGATCAGCCTTCACGAAATACTTGCTGTAGGCGTAGTAGACGTAGCCCTTGTCGGTGTCCACCGTGAACCCTTGGACATGTTCCGGCAGACCCTGGTTGAAGCCGTACTGCACGCCCGACCGGTCCTCCATCCGGACCGGCAAGCCGTTGAGGGTCTTCACCCCCACCAGAGTCTTGGCGCTCGCCTCGGGGCCGACCGCGCCGTCGCCGTTGACCGCCCGGACATAAACCACCTGCTGCTGGCTCGTCGAATAGGTCGAGAACGTGTGCGAAGTCCCGGTGACGGGAATCCACGAGAGCTGACTGGTCGACGATTCACCGCGGATCGCCACCTGATAACCCGTGATGGTCGCGTTGTCGCCGCTGTAGAGCACACCGGCTGTGGCCGGCGGATCCCAGGTCACGGTGGGGGGGCCGGAAGTGTTCGTGGAACGGACGTTGAGCGGCGCGCTGGGCGGCGCCATCGGCGGCAGCTCGGTGATGACCACGTTGTCGATCTCGGCCACAGAATAGGTCTGAGCGAAGCCGAACGAATACCCGTCTCGGCTCAAGTTGTTGGCCTCGAGGACCAGCTTCCCATCGAGTCTCACCTTGAGGCTGGAGCCACGGACTTCCATCGCGATCTTGTGCCAAGTGCCCGTGCCGACGGCGAAGGGAGCGGACTTGGTCGGCGCGCTGTTGTATATCAAGCCGTACTTGGACTTCTGCGCGAGCTCGACTCCGTTGCTCGCTTGCGTGCCAGACCGAATCACCACCAAGCTGCCCCGGTTGGAGGACGCGTTCCAGTCCACCCCGAAGCCGAGCCAGCGGCTCGACGCGGCCGAGACGAACCTGAAATCGGCCTCGTAGTTGTAGCTGTCCGGCGCCTTGGAGCCGAATCCGAGCCGGTTCCAGGTCAGGACTCCGGTGGTGTTCCCTTTCAGGACGCCGTTTTGAACGGACCAGCTCCCCGAGCCGGAGGAGGTCCAGCCGGACGGGACACCTCCGTCAAAGGTCTGACTGACGATCGCGGTCGGCCCATCGCCTAGGGCGGCGGTGGCCGGCAGCAGCAAACCGGCGAACCCGACCGCGGCCACTAAAGCCGTGGAGACCAGGCGACCTGAGAACCGAATTGACAACGACATGTGAAATCCTCTCGATATCCGGGGGGCGAGAAGCCGCGGCGTCGCCGCCGCGCCCGCGATACGGGCGACGGGAGTCTATCAGCCAGCGCGCAGTTGGGCGACGGTTAAAATGACGCGCGGCGCGCGGGTCTTCGGGTCGGCGCTCGTCGCGACCGGACCGTGCGGCGCCGCCGACGCGAATCGGGGGCCCGGAATCCCGAGCCCCCGTTCCCCAGCCGAATTCGACCGAAGCAGCCGCCTCTCTCCCGCGGGCCGATGCCGTCCGGCTCGCCTCGCGCCTCAACCCGCGTCCGCGCCGCCAGCGGCCTCAGCCTCTTCAGCCGCGGCCTGGCCGGAGACCACGTCATCGGCGTCCGTCACGCTGATCACGCCATCCTCCTCCGTGATGGTCACACCCGGCTCGCCGTCGCCGTCCAACACGTTGAGCGGCGCCGCCGAATCGGCCAAGGCGGCCTCGGCGCCCGCCGGAGAGAGGATCTCGCCAGCCGCGGCCGGGTCAGCCCACTCGCCGTTCGGGGCGACCGACAAAGCCTCCAACACAGCCTTCGCCTTGTCGAAGTCCCCGCCGGTGGACTGGGCGAAGAACACAGTGTCGTCGCCGCGCCGCTGCAGGGCCACGGCGATCTCCACTCCGTCCTTCGAGACCACTGGCGCCACGACCCCTGAGACCGTGGTCAGTTCAGCGCCGTCACCGTCGAACAGCGTCACGCGGTAGGCGTCCGCGAAGGCGCCCCCGCCCCAACCCTCGGCGACCGCCCCGCCCACATCGTCCGAGTCCGATTCGATGGTGAGCTCCACTTCGGCGTCCGAGGCGGCAAACGCCACACCGGGCAGCGTCTCGAACAGCGGGGCCCCATCAGCGTCGACAAACAGGTCGGCGGCGTCGCCGCTCTTCGAATAGCTCAACTGGTCGCCCTCGGCCGCCGAGAGCTGGCCGGTCTTGGACCAGGCGCGCACCACGCGCTTCGTGCCGTCGGGTTCTGTCAGCTCCGCCAGAGCCGAACCGGACCAATTCTCGCCGGTCAGGCCGCCGAAACTGGTCTGCAGCACCACTCCGGTCAGGGTTTCGGCGTGCGCGGAGGGGATCGACCCGCCCAGGCCGGGGACACCAGGGATGCCGGCGCCTCCCGGAATCCCGATCAGCGCCGCCCCCGCGGCGACCGCCGCCGCGGCGCCGACCAGCGCCCCGATCCGGAGCGGACGCGGGGCCGCCGCATACCGCGTGGACAACGGCGGCCTGGCACGCTGGAACCGGCGGGTGGGCCTGGCGGGGTCGGCATCGTGCGTCAACACCGCCGCTGGAACGTAATCGGCGAGCTGCGCGCGGGCGCGCGGATCTAGCTGAGCGCCTCGCGCGGGCGGGATCACGGGATTGGCTTTCTCAAGCGCCTCAAAGGCGGTTTTGCGTGTCATGATTTTTCCTCCAATTGCTGGTAGTGGCTCGAAAAGGCGGCGCGGGCGCGTGACAAACGCATCCGCGCGGCGGTGCTGGAGCAGCCGAGAAGCGCCGCGCATTCCTTGGCGCTGAGGCCGTCCCAATAGTGGGCGAGCAGCGCTTCGCGCTGCGGCCCAGGCAGGGCCTGAAGGGCGGCGTCGACGCGTTCTCGCAGGTCGGAGCTGTCTCCGGAGAGTGAGGCGGCGGCCGGGAAGACGTCGCGGGCGACATGGCCGGCCACCTCGCGGTGGAGCCGCGCGGCCCGTTCGGCTGAGCGCCACGCGTTGGCGACCAGGTTGCGGGCGGTCACGAACAACCAGGGCGGACCGGGAACCGCGTCCGCCAGCGCGCGCTCCCAGGCGAGGCGGAACACATCCGCGGCGATGTCGCTCGCCGTTTCGGAATCTGCCACGCGCCGCCGGATGTAGGCGAGGACGCGCGGGTGGTTAGCGCGGAACAGGTTGGCGAAAGCGTTGTCCTTGGCCGCCGACCCGCTGCCGACGGGTGCGGCGGTTGCGGCGCCGCGGGGAGCCGGGGCCGGGGCGGTGGCTTGCCAGGTCGGCGGGGACGCTGGCGTCTCGTCGGCGGCCAGGCGCGGGGCGAGAGCCCTTTGCGGTCCTTTGGTCACCAGGTCAACGCTATCCGTCGTGATGGAGCTCATGTCCCCTTACATGTCGCGAGACCCGCGAAACGTAACGGCCCGCTCGAAATCAATCTTGGGCTCCGCGCCGGCGCCCGGATCCGTCGAACCCGGGCCGTGGCCCGGGGCCCCGGCTTTCAGCCGCCCTATGGCTCAGGCGAGCCCGGCCTTCCCGCGCGGCGGCGCCGGCCCCGCCACACCGTGTCAGGGCGCCGATCCGTGGCCCGGCCGCCGCCGTTCGGGCCGCGCGGGACGTCCGCGCGCGCCGCCCGCCCGCCCGCCAGGACGTCGATCTGCGAGCACGCCGACCCCAGCCCCTGCCCGCCGGTCCCGGCCACGCCCTAGAATTGCCGCATGCGGCGCGCCTTGGAGCGGCATCATTCGTTGGTCGCCGCACGCCTCGCTGAGTTCAACGCGGCGCGAGCGCGCGGAGTGAATGTGGCGCCGCAAGCCCGGCGCCTCGCCCGATTCCACGCCCGGGAGACCGCCAACTTCCAGCACGAACGCTTGATCCACCTCCTGGTGACGCTCTTCTTCGCGGGGTTCTTGCTGGCGCTGTTGGCCGGTCTGGTCGTGGTGCTGCTCAGTCCCCTGGAGGCGACGGAGACCACATCGCTCGCCTGGGCCCTCGCCGCCGGCTGCGTGGTGGTGGCGGTCTTGGAGGCCTTCTACATCCAGCACTATTACCAGCTCGAGAACGGCGTTCAGCGCCTCTACCAGCTAGATCTCCCGCTCGCGGATCTTTCCGCCGGCGATGGCGTCGACTCCGCCAGCCTGAGTGGACCCCCCACGGGGGCCGACCACCGCTGACCTGGCGACGGCCCCCGCAGCACCCGCCAACCCGACCAGACGCATCCTGGCAGGTCAGCGGCTCGCAGGCCGGAACCGACGAACCAAGCCCCACCCAGCCGGCCAAGACCGGCTGTCCGCAATTGCCCAAAAGGACCAGATCTGCCTCGTTTTGGGCAATTGCGGACAACCCCCCACCCACCCGGCGACGGCCCCCGCAGCACCCGCCAACCCGACCAGACGCATCCTGGCAGGTCAGCGGCTCGCAG
>JAITLE010000175.1 GCA_031278075.1 Bifidobacteriaceae bacterium
TTTGCCGACCTGGCGCGCGCCTTCGATGACCAGGGCCGGCGAAGCGTCCAGGAAAGTTCGCGCCCGTTCCAGCAGATGGCGCGGCAACAGCTCAACCACCCCTCCACAATAGCCCGATGTCGTAGATTCCGCAGGCCCAAGTCGTAGATTTTGCGGTACTCGAGTCGTAGATTCCGCGGGCGTCTAGTCGTAGTTTTCGCAGCCGCCGGGCCGTTGATTGCGCGCCGGTGGGCGGAGGGCATGGCCGATGCCGCCCGGCCCCAGGGCGGCCCCCTCCGCAGCGGCCAAACGTCCTAGCCTGACTTTCCCGTCAGCGCCTCCCGAACACGTTTGCGCTGGTGAGAGGTTCGGTCTCGCCTGCCTCAGCACGGCCGCAGCGGTTCGACCCCTGCGTACGGATCGATCACAGCCACGCCCGAGTCCGCAAAGCCCGCCCAGTCACGTGTCGCCACGGCCGCGCCCGCCGCTTTGGCGATGGCCGCGATCTGTGCGTCGAGAACCCCCATCGGTCGGCCCAGTGCTCGCCGCCGCGCCATGATCGCGCCGTACTCGTCGGCTGCGCGTGCGCCGAACCCCAGGGTCTGCGACGCGGTATGGGGGCTCTTCCCAATTGAGGGTGTAGTGGGGTTGGGCTTGACCGAACGCGGCGCGGCAGCCTCGGTCGCGTCGCACTGTGGCATGCGCGCCACGCACGTCGTGGGCGGGTGGTCCGGGCGGCATCTTGCTGTGGGCGGGCGGGGCGTCAACCAATTTCCGCCCGGCGGCGAGCGGCCCGCGCCCGGAGTTTGTCCAACCAGACGAAGATGTACCCGAAAGCGATCAGCGTCACGCTCATCACCGCGATTTGGAAAGCGACCCCAGCCACTCCATACTGGCTGACATCCATGAACGGGTAAGGGTAGCGCCGGCCGTCGCCGAAATCCCCGCCGAGCCCAGCCCGAATGAACGCCCACAACAAATAGGCGTACGGCGGGATCGCCCAAGTCAGGGGGTCCCACCAGCGCAGACGCCCCGGAGGGCTGAACAAGAACCAATCCGCGATCGCCAGACATGGCGTCACGATGTGGACCAAATCGTCTGTCAACGTGAAAGGCTGGTAACCATCCCCGGCCTGAATGAACGCGCTCGGCGCGAGCACCACCAGATAGATCAGCATTGTGACGGTGATCGCCATCATCACGACAGCGCCCAAGCGCGGCCACGGCGCCGCCAAGCCGCGCGGCCCGTCGCGCACGATGTCCCTGACCGTGACCACGATCATCGCGATCATCCACACCAGCACCAGCACGTTGCTTTGCGTGGTGTAAAAAACGAACGTCGTCCAAACGGGCCCGTCCTCCCCGAAGAACCCGGCCAGCCGCACCAGCCCAGTCACAATCAGGACCACGGCGACCAACCGGAACGCCAGAGCCGCGTAACGCTGCGAAATAACCATGACGCGCAGTCTATTGACAAACAGCGACGCCTCGTTCCGCCGTGCGGCGCGCAGCCGTCCCCATCCCCGTCGCACGATGCCGTGTGCCCTGTGACGGCATCGTCCCTGGTGGTGGGGTTGGCGAGCCACGAGCTGCCGCAGCTTCACCGGGGGCTGAGCCTGCTGCACGTGCGCCCCCGCGACGCCAGGCTCGCCGGCCAGGCGCTGTCGGGGTGTCGCGATCGGGTCCGCGGACGCGGCCTTCAGCCTAAATCCCGGAGGGATTTGCTATATACGTGTGGTGGTCAGGTCCCGGCGGCGTAGGACTTAAGGTCTTGTTCGGTCAGGCCTAGGGCTGTGAGGACGTCTCGTTGGGTCTTGGTCGCCGGGTTGATCAGCCGCCGCCCGGACGCGGCGTCGACCACTTTGATTTTGTCCATCTCCGCTAGGACGCCCCTTTTGGAGATCGACTGCTTCGACTTCTTCAGCGCCGGCATCACTTTCGCCTGGATCTCACTGGTGGCGATCAGCGCGAGGAACGCGCAGAACATTTTCCCGTCGGTGGTGTCGTCGCGGTGGGTGCGCAGCCGGCTCATGTCCACACAGTTCTTCAGGTCGTCGAAGCCTTTCTCTATCACGTCCCGGCGGCGGTAGGCGTCCAGCACCTCGCCGACGGGCAGGTTGGTGTCTGTCAGCAGGCAGAAGAACCCTGTGTCCCGGGCGGCGGCGCGGATCTTGGTCATGTCCCTGGCGAAGCTGAACGACCCGTCCTTAGCGAGGTTGATCTTGAAGTACACGGCGTAGGCTTTGGCCTGCCGTTTCGTCAGCTGGTCGAAGCTGGCGAGCTCTTCGGCTCGTTTCGCGATCCGGTGTTCGAGCTGTGAGCGGCGCTCCTCGCACAGGGCGGGGCTGAAGAACACGCACAAGGTGCCCGCCGCCCCCCAGAAACGGCTCTTGACGGCCCGCCCGTACACCCCGCCGTCTAGCCGGTTGGCGATGTCCGTGATCGAGGCCCGCACCTGGTCGACCGCCTCGCGGGCGGCCTTGTAGCGGGACTCGACGCCGAGGATGTAATGCAGGTCGCTGTCTTTGGCCGACCGGAGGCAGGCGAGGTTCGCGACCGACGCGAACCCCCTGTCGAGGACGAATGTGACGTTGTTGACGCCGAGGTCTTCGTTGTAGGCCATCATGGAGGGCAGGTGGGCTTTGTCCGTGATCGAGCCGGGATAGGTGGTGTAGAAGACGGGCAGGCCCGACCCTTGGTCGATGTAGCAGCCGATGTTGATCTGGGGGAGGTCTTCCTTGTCGCGGTTGTGGCCCCACTCGGCGTCGCCTATCTGCTCCGAGTAGGTCGACACCGAGGTCACGTCGTAGGCGAGGTAGGC
>JAITLE010000244.1 GCA_031278075.1 Bifidobacteriaceae bacterium
TGGTCGAGCCGGAAGATTTCGCGGTGTTTCGCGGACCAGGCCAACAGGCCGCGACCTCTTACACCGTCGAGGGACGCGAAGCTCTGACGGACGAGGAGATCCAGTTCTATGTGACGGCCGGTGAGGCGGCAGACTCGGGGTTGCCTGTGCTGGTGGTGGATGACTTCGACTACTCGGAGCCCTACCGCGCTTGCCTGGCGGAGGCCGGCGACCCGGTCGATGTGCGGTTGCCCCAGCGCGCCGCGAGTTCTTCGTAGATCGCGGACAAGGTTCCCGCCAGCACTTTCCAGTCGCGTTCGCGGCTGACCCACCGGCGCGCCTGTGTCCCCACGCGCAGACGCAGGCCCGGACCGTCGAGCAAGCGCTCAGGGCGCGCGCGTCCCCCTTGGCGTGGAGCAGCCCAGTTTGGCCGTCGCTGGCTATCTCCGCCAGGGCCCGCACATTGGAGGCGACCACGGCCTTGCCCATCGCCATCGCCTCGAAGGGCTTGAGCGGCGAGACCATCTCGCAGACACCCAGTGGCAGCCGTGGGAATGGCGTTATGTCCACCAGCGAGTAGTACCTGGCCACTTGGTCGTGGGGCACGCGGCCGGTGAAGGTCGCGGCGCCTGGGAGCAGTCCCAGGCCGTCCGCCAGCGCCTCGCAGGCGACCCTGTCCGCGCCGTCTCCGACCACCAGCAGGTGGGAGTCGGAGCGCCTCGCGGCGAGGCGCCCGACAGCCCGGAGCAGACGGTCTATGCCCTCGTAGTCGAGGATGGAACCGATGTACCCGATGACGGTGCGGCCGCGCAGGCCTAGCTGCCGCTCCAACTCGGCGTCGCGGGGGAGAGGAACGAAGCGGGCGCAGTCGACGCCGTTGGGCAGCAGGGTGATCTTTGCCGGGTCCACTCCGCGCGCGACCAACTCGTCGCGCAGGCCCCCCGTGATGGCGATCACGGGGTCGACCGCCCGCGCGGCATCGGTCCACGTACGCGTAGACAGGTTTCTTCGTCCAAGTGCCGGGCTCGGTCGAGATGTGTCGGTAGTCCACGCCGTCGACCACTTCTTGGGCGGGGATGGCGCTGGGCGCCGCGGGCGTCGAGGTGTCGAAAGGGAACCCCTGCCTGGTGACCCCGGAGATCTCCCAGCGCCGGCCCATCGCGGCGAGCAGCCCGTGAGTGCGCGTGGCGTAGCCCGAGGAACTGTAGGGGAGTGAGTCTTGCAGCAAGTACAGCACACGGCGGGGGTCGGCCTGTCCCCGTCGTGGCGCGGGGGACGAGAAGGGGAAGCCCTGGCGGCCCAGTTGGTAATCGCTCAGGGGCGCACCCGAGCCGGCGTTGGCGCCGGCGGGCGCCGGGCGGCGGAGCAGGGCCAGGGGCCACGGGTCGCCCGGCCGCGCTCGGCGGTAATGGTCTGCGAGCATCGTCGCTCGGCCCCTCTGGCCGGCGGAATGCGCTCTGATGAGCGCGCAGTGCAGACTGCCGACGGGGATTTGGTCGGGCTCCAGACGCTTCAGGAGGGCCCGCGCGCGCAATTCGCGCCCGCAAGCGAGAGCGGTCAGCAATTCCGCCCTTGCGGCCTGGCCTGGTTCCAACGAGCCAAGGATGGCCCGTCCGGCGCCGGGCTCGTCGTGTCGCAGAAACAACGCGGCGCACGCGGCGGCCACCGGATCGGGACTTGAGGCCAGCACCGCCAGGCCGAGGGAGTGGTGCGCCGGCATTATGAACGCAGCGGCGCGGGCGTGCAGTTCGGGGTGCTGCGCGAGATGCTGTGCCATCCGGTCGATGGCCTTTTCATACTTCTCCCTCGGCGCAGTTCCAAGCCGCGTGTGCTCCAGCAGCACTTCGAGCAAGCCCAGATCGCAAGGCTCCTGGCCCAAGGCCAGGGCCACCAGGCGCTCCACCACATCGGGACGCCATTCGTCCGAGGCGCTGGCGCTGCGAAGCCGATCGGCCAGCGCTCGCGGGTCGCCGTTTGCCAGCTCGAGCGATGCCCGCCGCGTGTCGCGCTTGATCCGCAGCAGTGCGACTGGCCCTGGCTTGGTGAGTCGCCGGAGGCGCCGGCGCAGACCCAGCGGCAGTTTGCGCGCCAGGTCCCGCGGGGTCATTGAAGCAGCCCGCAGGCGTCGATTGCAGGTCCTTGGAAGCCCCTCACTTCGGAGGCGACCGCGCCGCAGAACTCGGTGTGGCACGTGAGAGCGACTATGGTGTCCGCGCCCCTAAGCCTCGATCCACCGATCCTTTGTGGACGGGCGGTGATTTGGGGCGGAGTTGCGGCGTGGGCGGCGGGCGGCGGTCGGTGCGGCTGTGGGGGCGCGCCGGGTCCGGCGGCTGAAGTGGCCCCTCATGGGTGTCAGGGAGCGGGTGCGGATGCCGGGCGGTCGGCCCGGCGGACAGGGCGCGCGGAAGGGGAGTGCCCGGCGGGTCAAGTCGCCCCGGCGGCAAGCATGGGGATCTGGTTGACGCGCGTGCGCAGGGCGAGCCAGGCCCGCTCACACGGCCAGCCGCGGGGCAGGCGCATGCTCCAGCGCCGCGCCGAGCGCGCCAGGCGCGCCGGGACCTGGACGAGTCGGCGGCGGATCGTCGGGGTGGTCGCTTTGGCCAGGCGGCGGTCGCCGGTCAGGGTCGCGGAGATGGCAGGTTGGCCGAAGAACGCCGAGTCGGCCCTCACGACGACCGGCCTTCCGCCGAGGTGGGTGCGCCAGACCAGCTTCAACGCGTCGCGGACCAGGCGCGCGGCGCCTTTCGGGGACGAGGCGGACCCTTTGCGGAGCCTGGCCGCGACCACCGCCGGGCGGAACCCGGGACCGGTGGCGGTCGCCAGGAGCATGTTCAATCCTTTCTTGCCGGTGTAACCGCGCCCAGCGCCTTGTTTGGCGTAGCCGTGGACCTCGATGACCGAGTCGTCGATGTCGACCATCACCGGGCCTGTGGCGGCGCGGGCCCCGAGCAGCCTGGTCGTCGCGGCCAGGTTCCGGGTCAGCAGGGATGCGGCCGGTGTCGAGGTGCTGTACGACGATCGGGTCAAGGTCTCTGCCGGGGTCAAGTTCGCGGACGCTGAATTGTTGGGCATGCCGTTCATCCTGGTGGTCGGCCGAGGGCTCGCCTC
>JAITLE010000275.1 GCA_031278075.1 Bifidobacteriaceae bacterium
CGGCCGTGATTCAGCCCCGCAGCCCGGTTATCTGTATCTCCGCAGGTCAGGGCCCTGCGCCGGCTCTGGCCGGGTTGACGCCGATCCGGGCGGGTCTGACCATTCCTACACTTCTCCCGTCGGGAACGAGAAGTGTAGAGTTCCGCGGCCCCCGCCGCGGCCCTAGGGATGACCGTCAACCCGCCCGGGGCGCGTTTCCGCAGGTCAGAGCCCTGTACCGGCACTGGCCCGTTTGAGGCCGATCCGGGCGGGTCTGACCATTGCTACACTTCTCCCGCCAGGAGCGAGAAGTGTAGAGTTCCGCGGCCCGCGCCGCGGCCCGCTCACAGACCCGCAACCCGGCTGCAGGGTGTTTCCGCAGGTCAGGGCCCCGGAGCGGTCGGGGTCCGGCCGGCGCCGATCCGGGCGGGTGTGACCATTCCTACACTTCTCCCGTCGGGGACGAGAAGTGTAGAGTTCCGCGGCCCGCGCCCCGGCCCTTGGGTTGACCGTCAACCCGCCCGGGGCGCGTTTCCGCAGGTCAGAGCCCTGTACCGGCTCTGGTCGGGTTGGCGCCGATCCGGGCGGGTCTGACCATTCCTACACTTCTCCCGTCGGGAGGGAGAAGTGTAGAGTTGCGCGCCCCGCGGCCCGCGGCCCGGGCCTGAGATGGGCAGCGGCGCGGGCTACAGCCCCAGGTCGGACAGCCCGTAGAGGTGGTGGTAGGGCAGGCCCAACGCCTCGACGCGTTCCCGCGCGCCGGTGGAACGGTCCACGATCACGGCCACGGCGCGCACCGCCGCGCCGGCTTCGCGGAGCGCCTCGACCGCGGTGATCGCCGACCCACCGGTGGTGGATGTGTCCTCAAGGACCACCACCGGTCGCCCGGCCACATCGGGACCCTCGACGCGGCGCTGCAGGCCGTGGGCCTTGGCGTCCTTGCGGACCACGAACGCGTCCAGGTCAAGCCCACGCGAGGCGGCGGCGTGCAGCATCGCTGCCGCCACCGGGTCCGCGCCCATGGTCAGGCCGCCCACCGCCAGGTAGTCGTCGCCGGCGAGCAGCCCGCGCTCTTCGAGCAGGTCGAGCAGCAGGTGGCCGACCAGCGGAGCAGCCAGGTGGTGCAAGGTGACTCGCCTCAAGTCCACGTAATATTCGGCCTCACGGCCGGAGGCCAACGTGACCCTTCCCCTGATCACAGCCAAGTCGGCCACGAGCCGGCGCAACTGCTCGCGCGGCGCCAACCCAGCCAGACCGGCCTGCGCCGACCCCACAGCCGCCACCGGCGCCGCCGGCCCCACAGCCGCCACCGGCCCCACAGCCGCCACAGCCGCCGCCGGCCCCACAGCCGCCGTCGGCCCCACAGCCGCCGCCGGCCCCAGCCCAGCGGCGCTCAACGGTCTTCGACCAGACTCAGAGCCCGCACCATCCACCGTGGCAGCAACCGTGCCACCTGCCCCACCACGCCGTACCGGATCGAAGGCGTGGACAGCACCACTCCGCGGCGCACATCCGACAACGCCCGCGCCACCACGTCCGCGGCGGACAGCCACATCACGGACGGATAGGACAGGTAGTCCAAGCCGGCGCGAGCGTGGAACTCCGTCCGGGTCAGCCCTGGCAGCACTGCGGTGGCCGTCACCCCGGTCCCGTTCAGTTCCACGGCCAGCGCCTCGGTGAACGCTTTCACCCACGCTTTGTCCGCGCCATAGACCCCGGACGCGAGGTAAGCGGCGATCGAGGAGACGTTGAGGATCGCGCCGCGCCCGCGTTCGACCATCGCCTTCGCCGCCGCATGCGACAGCACCAACACAGCGTGGATCATCACCTTTTCCATCGCCACCAGGTCTTTCGCCGGCGCCTCCAGGAATCGTTCCCGCGTGCCGAAGCCCGCGTTGTTGACCAGCAGCCCGACCGGCCGGGTCGGCGCTTTGAGCCGCGCGGTGAGCCGCGCCAAGTCCCGTTCCTTGGACAGATCGGCCGGCAACACCTCCACCCGCACCCCAGCCGCGGAGCGCAGCTTCGCGGCGAGTTGCTCCAGCCGCGTCTCGTCCCTGGCGACCAGCACCAGATTGTGCCTGAGCGTCGCCAACTGCCACGCGAATTCTTCACCCAGTCCGGCACTCGCCCCCGTAATCAGCGCAGTTCCCATAGCAACAGCCTACTGGGCGCGTCCCGTGGCGCCCGTGACGGTTACCCTTGCGCTATGCGGATCGCGACTTGGAACATCAACTCCGTGCGCGCTCATCTCGACCGCACGCTCGCTTACCTCGCCGCCCACGAAGTCGACGTCCTCGCTCTGCAAGAGACGAAGGTGAAGGACGCGGTCTTCCCGGTCGCGCCGTTCGAGGCGGCCGGTTACCGGGTCGCGCGGCACGGGATCGACCAGTGGAACGGTGTCGCGTTGGCGTCCCGGGTCGGCCTGGCCGAGGTGCGCACCCACTTCCCCGCCCAGCCGCCGTTCGCCAAGGGCGGGGCCGCGCCCGCGCTTGAGGCTCGCGCCATCAGCGCCGTCTGCGGCGGCGTCACCGTCTGGTCGTTGTATGTGCCGCACGGCCGCGCGTCGGCGGACCCCCACATGGCGTACAAGCTGGCGTTTCTCAAGGCTTTGGCGCACGATGCCGACCGTTGGATCGGCCGCGACCCCTCCGCCCAGTTCGCCTTCGTCGGCGATTTCAACGTCGCGCCGCTGGACAGCGATGTCTGGGATCCTGCGGTGTTCGAAGGCAAGACCCACACTTCGGCGGGGGAACGCGCGGCGTTCGGCGAATTGGCGCGGGTCGGGATGCGGGAGGTGACGCGCGAGCACATCCCCGAGGCTGGGGCTTACACGTTTTGGGATTATCAGCAGCTCCGCTTCCCTAGGAACGAGGGCATGCGTATTGATTTCGCGTACTGTTCGCCGGCGCTGGCGGACCGGGTGACGGGTGTGCGGATCGTGCGCGAGGAACGCAAGGGCCGCGGCGCGTCCGACCACGTCCCGGTCGAACTCGACTTGGCTTGAACATGTGAGAGCGCCCGATGCCGCCCGCTCGCGGGGACGGCATCGGGCGCTGGAAGGGCGTCAGTAGCGGATGTACACCGCTTGCGACTGCAGGTACTCGTATAGGCCGTGTTTGCCGTCGGCGCCCCCGATCCCGGACTTGCGCCAACCGGCGTGGAAGCCCTGGATGCCCTCGAAGTGCTCCCGGTTGACGTAGGTCTCGCCGAAGTTGAGGTCCTTGATCGCCTGCATCGTGGTGGATACACTCCTCGTCCACACCGATGAGGTCAGGCCGTATTCGCAGTCGTTGGCGGCTGCGATGACGGAGTCGTAATCGTCCCATTCGATGACTGGGAGGACGGGCCCGAAGACTTCCTTTTGGACGATCTCAGAATCCTGGGCGGCGCCCGCCAGGATGGTGGGCTGATAGAAGTAGCCGGTCCCGAGATCGGCGGGCGCGCCACCGGTGACGACTTCGGCGCCGGCGGCGACCGCCCGCTCCACCATGCCGCTGATCTTCTCGAGCTGGGCTTTGTCGATCTGGGTGCTGTAGGCGACGCCCTCCGCTGCCGGGTCGCCGATCTTCGCGGCTTCGAAGGCTGCCTTGAGCCTTTCGATGAACTCCGGGTAGATGTCCTTGTGGACATAGGCCCGTTCGGCGCAGTTGCAGACCTGGCCGGAGAAGATCAGGCGGGAGTCGGTCACGCCCTTGACCGCGAGGTCGAGGTCTGCGTCTGGGAACACGATCGCGGGAGCTTTGCCGCCGAGTTCCAGCGATGTCTTCATGATCTTCTCGGCCGAGTCCTTGATGATCTCGACGCCGGCTTCCACCGAGCCCGTCAGCGAGACGATGTCGGAATACGGGTGCCGCACCAGGGCGCTGCCGAGTGTTCCGCCGGAGCCGCTGACGAAGTTCAGCACGCCTGGGGGCAGGCCGATCTCCTGGATCAGCTCCGCGAAGCGGAGCGTGGTCAGCGGGGTGGTGCTGGACGGCTTGATCACCGTGGCGCAGCCGGTGAGCAGCGACGGCGCCACCTTGCGCGCCATCACGAAGAACGGGAAGTTCCACGGGCAGATTCCGACCGCCACACCGATCGGCTTCTGGAACAGCAGGATGTTCTCTTGTGGGTCGTCCGAGTTGATGATCTCGCCTTCGTAGATCCGGGCCCATCCCGCGTAGTAGTCGAAGTAGGTCGCGGTCACGTCGATCTCGACTTGAGCCAAGGGGGCGACTTTCGCTTGCTCGCTGAGCAGCAGCTCAGCCAGTTCCACCCGGTGTTCCCGGATGATGGCGGCCATCTGGGCGAGGTAGCCCGCCCGGTCTGACGGCGCGCGCTTGGCCCAGGCCGGTTGGGCAGCTTTCGCGGCGCTGAGGGCGCGGTCCGCCGCCGCCGCGCCTAGTTTGGGGGCCAGCCCGATGATCTGGCCGGTATAGGGGTTCTCGACCTCGATGTATTCGTCTGCGCCGACGGCCTCGCCGCCGATGTAGTTCGAGTATTGGGGAACAGCGTTCATCTCACTCCTTCGTGTTTGAAACGTTCCGGAGACACCGGTTCTCAGCACGCTACCAGCGCGAGCCGCCGCCTGCCAGAGCTAGATCTCGGCGGATGCCGCGGCCGCCCGCATGGGGTCTGCGACGGATCCGGGTGGCGCGCGGCGCCGGGGAAGCGGCGGGGTCCTCGGGGCGGCGAGCCTTGGGCTCGGCCCGGATCTTGATCGGCCTGGGCCACGCCCGTTAGCTTGGGTTGTCGGTGTTCGCGCGACGGGGCGCGGGCGTGAGCGGACGGGATCGTGCGCGGCAAGGCGGAGGAGAGACAAATGGCGGATCCGGGCCAAGGAATGCGCGTGGGGCTGTTCGCGACCTGCGTCAACGATTTGATGTTCCCCGAGACGGCGCGGGCGGCCACCCAACTGCTGCGGCGGCTCGGGTGCGAGGTGGTGTTCCCGCCGGGGCAAACCTGCTGCGGGCAGATGATGACGAACACTGGCTACTTCAAGGCTGCGCTCGGCGCGGTCAAGGCCTACGCGAACGCCTTCGAGGGGTGCGATGTGGTGGTCGCCCCGTCGGGTTCGTGCGTCGCGTCGGTGCGGCACCAGCACGCGATGCTGGCGCGTGGCGGCGGCTCGGCCAAACTGGTCGACCGCGTGGAGACGGCCGCGGCGAAGACCTATGACATCACGGAGTTCCTCGTGGACCGGCTGGGAGTGACGGATGTGGGCGCGTTCTTCCCGCATCGCGTGACGTACCACCCGTCGTGCCATTCGGCCAGGCTGGCGCGGCTCGGGGAACGCCCCTACCAGCTGCTGCGGGCGGTGCGGGGCCTGGAGCTGCTCGACCTGCCGGACGCGGAGCAATGCTGCGGGTTCGGCGGGACGTTCTCGGTGAAGAACCCTGACGTGTCAGTGGCGCTCGCGGCGGACAAGGCCGCGAACGTTGTCGCGACCGGGGCGGAATATGTGGTCGCGCCGGACAACGCGTGCCTGATGAACATCGGCGGGGTGCTGACCCGTGGCCGGGCCGCAGTCAAGCCGATCCACCTGGTTGAGATCCTGGCTCAGACCGAGGAGGACCACCGATGAGCGCCATAGCCCCGCCGTTCCCTGAGGCGGCCCGTAAACAGTTGGCGAACCCGCAGCTCAGAGCCAATTTGCGGCGGGCCACCAGCACCATCAAGGCGAAACGCGCGTTGCGCCAAGCCGAGATGGCGGATTGGGAGGAGCTGCGGGCCGCGGCCGCGGCGATCAAGGACCGGATGATCAGCCAGATGGACGTCTACCTGGAGCAGGCTGAGGCGGCGCTGACCCGCGCGGGCGCCCAGGTCCACTGGGCGCGGGACGCGGATGAGGCGAACAGCGTGGTCACAGCTCTGGTCCAGGCCACCGGCGCGACAGAAGTGGTCAAGGTCAAGTCGATGCTGACCCAGGAGATCGGCCTCAACGACGCGCTGCGCCGCGCGGGGATCGCGCCGTTTGAGACGGACCTCGCAGAGTTGATTGTGCAACTGGGCCACGACACGCCCAGCCACATCTTGGTGCCAGCGATCCACCGCAACCGCGCCGAGGTGCGCGAGATCTTCCTGGCGGAGATGGGGCTGGTCGGCCGCCCGGCCCCGCCGGATCTCAGCAGCGACCCGAACGATCTGGCCGCGGCGGCCCGCGCCCATTTGAGGGAGAAGTTCCTGCGCGCCAAGGTCGGGATCTCGGGGGGGAACTTCCTGATCGCGGAGACGGGCACCTTGGTGGTGGTCGAGTCGGAAGGCAACGGCCGGATGTGCCTGACGCTGCCTGAGACCCTGATCAGCGTGGTCGGGATCGAGAAGGTGCTGCCCACTTTCCAAGATCTCGAGGTGTTCATGCAGTTGCTGCCGCGCAGCTCCACAGGTGAGCGCATGAACCCGTACACCTCGATGTGGAGCGGGGTCACCCCAGGCGACGGCCCGTCGAACGTCCATGTCGTCCTTGTCGCGGGCGGCCGTTTGAAGGCGCTCGCGGAGCCTGCGGCCCGGCCCATGCTGCGCTGCATCAGGTGTTCTGCGTGTATGAACACGTGCCCGGTGTACCAGAAGGTGGGCGGCCACGCGTACGGGTCCGTCTACCCTGGTCCCATCGGAATAGTCCTGACTCCCCAGTTCCGCGGTCTCGACACGCCCCTCGACCGCTCGCTGCCGTTCGCGTGCACGCTGTGCGCCGCCTGCGCCGACGTCTGCCCGGTCAAGATCCCCTTGCCGGATCTCATAGTCCGCCAGCGGCATAAGGTCGCGGTGGCGAAGACCGCCGATCTCCGCCCGCATCTGGAGGTCCTCGCGATGGCCGGCGCGGGTTGGTTGTTCCGCCGCGGCTGGCGGCTCGCATTGGCGGGTTGGGCGTTGTCCGTGGTGGGCCGCCTGCGCGGCGCCCGCGGCGCCATAGGCCCGCTCCCCTGGCCCATGTCACGCTGGACCCGAGCGCGTGATCTGCCGGCGCCGCCACGGCAGTCGTTCCGCGCCTGGTGGAGGAGGGGATCGCGGTGATCACGGCCCGGGACGCGATATTCGCTCAGATCAAGGCTGCTTTGGCCACGGCGCCGCCCGCGCCGCCCGCCGCCGCGCCCTCATCCCTCACGTCCCCCGGCTCGCTCGACACCACGGAGTGGCGGGACGGGGAGGCGACCTCCACGGCATCGTCCACGGTGGACGATGCCGTCGTCACGCTTTTCGCCGAACGCTGCGGCGACTACGGCGCGGCCGTGGTGCGTGTGCCCAGCCGAGACGCGGCCACGGAGGCGGCGCGACTGCTCGCGGACCACGGCGTGGAGAGCGTGGTGGCCCCGGAAGGGATCGGCGCGGCGCTGCTGGCCGCCCTCGCGAACGCCGGCATCCGCGCGGTCGGCGACACGCCACCGCTCAGCGCGGCCGAACTGGACCAGCTAGACGGGGTGGTGACCGCCTGCCGGGTCGCCATCGCGGAGACCGGAACCTTGGTCTTGGACCACGCCGCCGACCAGGGCCGGCGCGCGCTTTCCCTGGTCCCGGACACGCACCTGTGCCTGGTCCGGGCGGAACAGATCGTGGCCGCGGTCCCACAAGCGGTGACCCGGTTGCGGCCATCCGTGGCGGCGGGCCGGCCCCTGACCTGGGTATCGGGGCCGTCTGCCACGGTCGACATCGAACTCACTCGCGTGGAGGGAGTTCACGGCCCGCGCACCTTGCTGGTGGTGGTCGCGGAGTAAATGGGAAAGGAGACCCGACGATGCTGAGCACAGACAACGCCATCATGGTGACCGGGCTGCGTAAGACCTTCGGCACGGTCAAGGCGCTCGATGGACTCGATCTGAGGATCCGCCACGGCGAGATCGCCGGGTTCCTCGGCCCGAACGGCGCGGGCAAGTCCACCACGCTGCGGGTGCTCCTGGGCCTGATCCGGGCTGATCCGGAGTCCCCGCCGATCGAGGTGCTCGGGGCAGACCCCTGGCGTGACGCTGTGGAGCTGCACAAGCGCCTCGCATACGTCCCAGGGGACGTGAACTTGTGGCCGTCCCTCACCGGCGGCGAGACGATCGACTACCTTGGCGGCCTGCGGGGCGGCCTGGACCAGCGCCGGCGTGAGGAGCTGATCGAACGCTTCGAACTCGATCCCAGCCGCAAGAACCGTGTCTACTCGAAGGGCAATCGGCAAAAGGTCGCATTGGTGGCGGCCCTCGCCGCGCGGGCGGAGCTGTTCTTGTTCGACGAGCCCACCGCCGGCCTCGACCCCATCATGGAGGCTGTTTTCACCGAATGCGTCGCCGAGATCAAGAGCGCCGGCGGCACAGTGCTGCTCTCCAGCCACATCCTCGCGGAGGTCGAGAAGACCTGCGACACCGTCACGATCATCCGTGCCGGCCGGGCGGTCGAGGCGGGCAGCCTCGCCGACATGCGTCACCTCACCCGCTTCCGCGTCGAGGTCAAGCTCCGCGGTTCAGCGGCCGCGTTGGCCGGGCTTGAGGGAGTACACGATTTGACGCACGATCCCGACCGCGCCAGGTTCACCTGTGACACCGGCGCGCTCGACGCGGTCATGACCGCCCTGGCTGGGATCGGCATCGAGACGCTGACCTGCGCTCCGCCGTCCTTGGAGGAGCTGTTCTTGTCGCATTACGCCACGCCCGCCACGCCCGCCACGCCCGCGGCGCCTGATGTTCCGGTCGCCCCCGCGGCGCGGGTGGCGCCTGGAGACGGGAGCTGACAGGTGGACGCGCGACCTGGCGTCCCGGAACTCGCGGGCTGGGGGCGGCTGGCGGTCGGCATCGTGCGGCGGGACCGATTGCGGTTGGCCATCTGGCTGGTGGCCGTCCCGGCCATAGCGCTCCCGACGCTCAGCGCGTACGCCGCGATGTCCGAGACGGGGGCCGGTGGGCAGGCGCGTGCGGCGCTGATGGCGACGCCGACTGGGACGGTGTTCGGCGGGCCAGGCTACGGTCTGGACGATTACACGTCCGGTGCGATGATCGCGAACGAGCTGCTGCTGTACCTGGTGTCGGCGGTCGCGCTGGCTGCGGTCACACTGGTCGTGCACATGACGCGCCACGAGGAGGAGCTGGGGCGCCTGGAGCTGGTGGGCGCGGCGGTTGTGGGGCGCAGGGCGGCGCTGGCGGCGGCCGTGGCCGTCGTCTCGGTCGAAGTGGTGGCGATCGGGTTGGCGATAGGCGCCGGGATGCTGGCGATCCCCGGTCTGCCCAACGTCGACTGTTTGGCGTTTGGGCTGGCCATCGCGGCGGTGGGGCTCGCGTTCAGCGCGATTGGCGCGCTCGCGGCGCAGCTCGCCACGACGGGCCGCGGCGCGGCGGCGATCGGGGTGGGGACGGTCGGCGGGGCGTTCTTGCTGCGGGCGTTCGGCGACACCGCCACGGCGCGGGACGCGCCCGACTGGGCGAGCTGGGTCTCACCGCTCGGGTGGGCGAACCGGACGCGGGTGTTCGTGGACCTGATGTGGTGGCCGATCCTGCTCGCGCTGGTGTTCGCGGCGGGAGTGGCGTGGGCGGCGTGGGCGGTAGCCGCCCGGCGGGACATGGGCGCGGGCCTGGCCGCCTCGCAGCCGGGGCCGGCCCGCGCGGCGAAGAACTTGCTGCACCCCAGCGGGCTGGTGTGGCGGCGCACACGTGGCGCCCTATACGGCTGGGCTGGTGGCGGCGCGATCCTGGGGCTGTGCATGGGGCCGGTCATGGCCGGCCTCGGGGACTACCTCGAAAACAACCCGACAATAGCGGGCCTGTTCGGCGTGGACCCGCGCTCGGGGCTGAACGCGGCGGTCGAGGCGTTCTCGGCGGTGATCGTTCTTTACATGGCGATCTTGATGGCGGTGTTCGTGATTCTCGGGCTGAACCAGTTCAAGGCGGACGAGGCGCGTGGATTCGTCGAGCTGGAGTTGGCGGGGCCTGTCTCGCGGCCGCGCTTGCTGGGCGCGACGGAGGCGACCATCGCGATGAGCGCCCTGCTCGGGCTCGCCTTCGCCGGGACAACGTATTTGCTGGTGGTGTCCACCGACCAGAATTTGGACCCGGCGACCGCGCCGGGGATCGGCGGAGCGGTGCTGCGCGCGTTTCCCGGGCTGATCTTGACGGCCGCGCTGGCCTCGTTCCTGGTCGCCGCTCTGCCGCGACTCGCGGCGCTCAGCTGGCTGCCACTCGCTTATTCGTTCGCTCACGCGGTCCTTGCGCCAGCGTTTGGCTGGCCGAATTGGACGCGTTATTTCGCGCCGCTCAGCGCCGTGGACCTCTCCCCTGGCGAGGCGATCGATTGGCGGGCTGTGGCGGTGGCCGGAGTGTTGGCGATCGTCTTGTTCAAAGCGGCGCATGTCGCTTTCAAACGCCGTGACATCGCGACCTGAGAAACGTTATCCGAGGCGTCAGCCGCACCGCTGAGAGGGCGCCGGGCCCATCGGGGACAGGAACCGGCGCCGCGCAGAGCTTGCCACATTCAGAACTGCGCCGCCGGTGAGATTGCGTAGAGGTACTCAGAATTAGACGACGCCATAAAGGCGGTCACCGGCGTCGCCTAAGCCGGGGACAATGTAACCGCGTTCGTCTAACCGTTCGTCTAAAGCCGCCGCGACGATCTTCAATTCGCCTCGGCCGCCGAGCGCGGCCTCACATGCGGCCAAGCCCTCAGGGGCGCACAGGACACAGATCGCGGTGACGTCGCGGGCGCCCCGCTCGAACAGGTACTCCACCGAGGCGATCAGCGTGCCGCCGGTCGCGAGCATCGGGTCCAGCACAAAGCACTGCCGGCCCGACAAATCGTCCGGCAGGCGGTTCGCGTAGGTGACGGCCTCAAGGGTCTCCTCGTCGCGGAACAGCCCCAGGAAGCCGACTTCGGCGGTGGGCAGCAGGCGGGTCATGCCCTCCAACATGCCTAAGCCGGCGCGCAAGATGGGCACCACGATGGGTTTTGGTCTGGCCAGCTCCACACCGACCATGGGCGCGATCGGCGTGTCGATGGCGTGCTCCCGCACCGCGATCGAGCGTGTCGCCTCGTATGCGAGCAGCGTCACCAGCTCCGCCACCAGGAGGCGGAATGTCGGGGAGTCGGTGCGGCGGTCCCTGAGGACCGTGAGTTTGTGGGCGATCAGAGGGTGTTCCGCGATGTGCACCTGCATGAGTCAAATTTACCCGCCCGCAGGCCCACGCCGCGCCCTACATCGGGGACAACACCGCGCCATGCGTCCGGTCGGACGCGACACCCACCACGACGTCCAAGACGACCGGCCCGTCCTGGAACGCCAGCGCGTCCCGAACGGCGCCGCGCACAGCGGCGGGATCTGTCACACGGATTCCGTGGGCGCCCAACGCGGTGGCGACGCCCGCCAAATCCGGGTTCGGCAAATCGGCGCCGAACAGCGGATAGCCGGCTTCCCGCTGCTCAATGTTGACGAAGTCCAGCTGTTGGTTGTTGAAGACCACATTCACCACACGGGCGCCATAGCGCACTTGAGTGATCAGGTCGCCCAGCCCAAGCATGGTGAATCCGCCGTCGCCGCACAGCGCGATCACCTGCCGGTCCGGCTCGGCGAGCGCGGCCCCGAACCCGTAAGGCGCCGCCGAAGCCATCGACGACCAGCTGAGCGACCCGATGATGCGGCGTTTGCCAGTGCCCTGGATGTGCCGTGCGGCCCACAGGCACGGGGTGCCGGTGTCGACCGTGAAGATCGCGTCTTCGGCCGCCAGCTCAGAGATCACCGCGGCCAGATGTTCGGGCCGGATCGGTGTCCGTCCTGCGCTCGCGGCGGCGCAGCCGCGCAGCCGCGAGCGCCATCGCTCGGTCTCGGCGAGGTGGCGTGCCAGGTGGGCGCCGTCGGTCTTGACGCGCAGCCGCGGCAACAAGCCCCTCAGTGTGCCGCCCACATCGCCGACCACGCCGAGTGAGACGGGCATGCGGCGCCCGATGTGCGCGGGGGACTTGTCCACCTGGATGGCGGGGACGGCATCGGGCAAGTAATCCGTGTATGGGAAGTCGCAACCGAGCAGCACCACCAAATCTGCCTGGTGGAGCGCGCCTGGGGCGCCGCCCCAACCCAGCAGGCCGGTCATGCCCACGGCGTTGCGGGTCGTCCCTTCGACGAACTGCTTGCCTCGGAGCGTGAAGACGACCGGCGCCTGGACGAGGTCCGCGAAGGCGGCCACTTCCGCCGCGGCGCCCTTCACGCCGTAGCCGGCGAACACGGTGACGGCGTTGGCGGAGTTGATGATCTCGGCCATGGCGGCCAGGTCTTGCTCGTGGGGTCGCGGCGGCGCCGGATCCACGCGGGGGGCGTGGGTCTCCGCCCAACCGGGCTTGGCCGCCGCGCGGGCCACGTCGCTCGGCAGCGAGATCACCACCGGGCCGTGTTCGAGGAGAGCGGTCGTGACCGCGGTCTGGAACACGGCGCGCGCTTGGCTGGCCGCGACCACCCGAGCGGTGTAAAGCGACGCTGGTTGAAAGAAGTGGTACGGGTTGAGTTCCTGCAAGGCGTCGGTGTCCATGGTCGCGCGCGTCACGTCGCCGGCGATCGCGATCACGGGGGCGCTCTCGTGTTTGGCGTCGATCAGCCCGTTGACCAGGTGCGCCGCGCCGGGGCCGGCGGCGCCGCAGACGGCCACGGGACGGCCGGTGAGCTGCGCTTCCGCCGCCGCCGCGAACGCTCCGTATTCTTCGTGCCGGACGTGCGTGAACTCGACCCGCCCGGATCGGCGGAGCGCGTCAGTCACCGGGTTGAGCGCGTCGCCCACAATCCCGTAGCAGCGCCGCACACCCGCGTTCGCGAGCATCTCCCAGAGCTGGTCGGCGACGGTGCGCGCCATGTCTTGTCCTCTCCGCTGCGTTGGGCTGACGATCGGCACCTTAGGCGCGGCGCCCGGGTCCCTGCTCTAAGTGGGTCGCGTGTCCCGCCAGGCGGGCACAATGGTCGGGTGAGCGCACAGGGCCAGCGGTGGGATGTCGCGATGGCGGCAGCGTTGCGGTGGGCGCGCTCGGCGCCGCCCGCCGGGTCGGGTCACGTCGAGCGGGTGGCCGCGCCGGATCCGCCGCACGATGCCGACCGCTCAGTCCCCGACGTGCCCGTCGGCGCGGTGGTTGTCGGGCCGCGCGGCGAGCTGATCGGGGGCGGGGTCAACGCCCGCGAGGTCTTGGCTGATCCGACCGCCCACGCCGAGGTTGTCGCGCTCCGCGCGGCGGGGCGGGCGCTGGGGCGCTGGCGACTGGACGGGTGCACCTTGGTTGTGACGTTGGAGCCGTGCGCGATGTGCGCGGGCGCCGCTGTGGCTGCGCGGGTGGCCCGGGTGGTGTTCGGGGCCTGGGATCCGAAGGCTGGCGCGTGCGGCTCCGTCTGGGATCTGCCCCGTGAGCGCGCCGCGCTGCATCATCCCGAGGTGATCGGCGGCGTCCGCGCCGAGGAGTGCGCCGCGTTGCTGGCGGCTTTTTTCGCGGAGCGCCGTAGCTGATCGGGCTGGGCCGGTCGGCATCCGCGACCGGGCGTGACGATTCCCACACTTCTCTCGTCCGGAGCGAGAAGTGTAGAGTTCCGCGCCCCGCGACCCCGGGCGCCGCTCAGCCCGGGCGCCCGCCGATCTGAGCGACCGTCTCGGCGTGGGCCGACGGAGACATTTGGGCCGCATCTGGCAGTGTGCCCAGATGTGGGCGGCGGCGCGCCGAGCCACGGCGGCGACACGGAGAGTCGATCGGAGTAGGGGCTGAGCCGCCTGCCTGGTACTCTTGCCGGCGGTGGCGTGTCCGAGTGGCCTAAGGAGCACGCCTCGAAAGCGTGTGTGGGGGTAACTCCACCGCGGGTTCGAATCCCGCCGCCACCGCCAGATGCGTCCTACTCAAACCAGCAGCGTGGTTTGAGCGGGTCCGCACCGATTCCGTCGCAATGGGCTCGCGCGTCTGATCTGCGCGGTTCGGGCGCCGAAAGCCCCGGCCCTCGCGACCGGGCGACCGGCGGCGCCGACCGGGCCGCGGGCGGGAAGCCCGCCGCTTGGGTGCGACAGCGCGCTTGGGCAGAGCCCATCCGCGGGCTCGGCTGCGATGTCAGTGAGGATCGCTAGGGTCATTCGCATGAGGCTCATCCACACGTCCGATTGGCATCTCGGGCGCAGCTTGCACGGGGTTGACCTGCTGGAGCACCAAGCCGCTCACCTCGACCACCTGGTCGACTTGACGCGAAGCGTCAGGCCGGCCGCGGTGCTGGTCGCAGGGGACGTGTACGACAGGGCGGTGCCGCCCGTCGGAGCGGTTGAGGTCTTGGAGGACACGCTGGCGCGGCTCGCGGAGCTGACGCGCGTGATCATCATCTCCGGGAACAACGATTCGGCGACCCGGCTGGGGTTCGGCGCGGCGTTGATGCGGCCTGAGATCCAGCTGTTCACAGGCATCGGGCGGGTCGGCCAGGCGGTCGAGTTGGCTGATCCGGGCGGCGGCGCGGCGGCGTTGGTCTACCCGATCCCATTCCTCGACGTGTATGAGGCCCAGGTTC
>JAITLE010000016.1 GCA_031278075.1 Bifidobacteriaceae bacterium
CACGCCGCTCACCCGCCCCACCCCCCCGACCCCCGCGCCGCGCGCGGCCGATGTTTCACGTGAAACACTCATGGCCGGCCCCTGTTCAGCCGATGTTTCACGTGAAACACTCCCGCCCGGGCCACCGAACGTCAAGCCGCTCACACGCCCCAACCCCCCAACACGGACGCCGCCCCAACCGATGTTTCACGTGAAACATCGGTCTCGCGACGCGCTACCCAGCGCGAGGCACTCGAGGGCGGACACCCGAACGTCAAGCCGCTCACACGCCCCAACCCCCCGACACCAGCGCCGCGCCCGGCCGATGTTTCACGTGAAACGCTCATGGCCGGCCCCTGTTCAGCCGATGTCTCCCGTGAAACACTCCCGCCCGGGCCACCGAACGTCAAGCCGCTCACACGCCCCAACACGGATGCCGCACCAACCGATGTTTCACGTGAAACATCGGTCTCGCGGCGCGCTACCCAGCGCGAGGCACTCCAGGGCGGGCGATGGTTCGTTGGCACCTGACAAGTATGGACCAGAGGACTGACACGCGTGCTGACACGCTTCCCGCCTGTGGACAACATCCCGCGAGGGCGTCGCCGGGGCCTTCGGGCGGCATGGACCAGAGCCGGCGCCGCGCAGCCGCGCGATACCATTACCCCTCATGGAACCGCGCCTGCCCAAAGTCCACCTGATCTCCCGGCCCGCTCTAGATTGGCCGGCGATTGATCGGTACCTGGCCTCGGTGGGCGCGCCGAACTGGGTCCAAGCCGCCGCTGAGCACCCTGCACCAGATGGGCAGAGACTCGTCGAGTTGATGGGCCGCATCTGCTACCGCTCCTGGAGCCCTGGCCTCAACCCCAATGTGTCCCGGGTGCGGACCGATCATGACGCCTACCTCGCCAACATCCTCGACTCCGGGCACGGCAGCGTCCTGGAGCACGCCAACTACACGTTCATCTTCCAAGACGTCTCCCGGGTGCTGACTCACGAGTTGGTCCGGCATCGGGCCGGCGTCGCCGTGAGCCAGGAGTCCCTGCGCTACGTCCGCCTCGAGGACATTCCGTTCGACCATCCCGAATATGTCAGACAGAATCCCGAACTCCTTGAGGCCGCGCAACGTTTGCTCGCCGAGATGGAACGCTTCCAGGTGCTCAGCGCCGAACTCACCGGTATCGGCGAGGACGGCGTCTCTTTCCACGCCAAGAAGGCCATCACGTCAGCGGCCCGCCGATACGCTCCCGAAGGGGTCCTCACCACCATCGGCTGGACCGTCAACGTGAGAGCGCTGCGTCACGTCATCGCGCTGCGCACCGCACCAGGGGCAGAAGACGAGATCCGGGCCCTCTTCGGCCAGGTCGCCGCTTTGATGCGCGCCGAACTGCCCGGCCTGTTCAGCGACTTCACCCCCCAAGAAGACGGCTCGTGGATCCCCGCGCACCCGAAGGTTTGACCGCCCAGCCCGCGCCGGAGGCCGGCGCGCGTGAGGATTTCATCCGCCTCATGGTGGAGTACAGGTCCGCTGTCAACGAGGTCTTGACCAAGATCACCGTGTTGAGCGACGAGTTCGCGTTCCTGCATCGGTCCAACCCGATAGAGCACATCACCCACCGCCTGAAGGATCCCCAATCCATCCTCGAGAAGCTGAAGCGCCGGGGCGTGGAGCCGTCGTTCGAGGCCATCCGACGTGAACTCACGGATGTCGCCGGCGTGAGAATCATCTGCAGTTTCATCGCAGACACGTACCGCGTCCGGGACGCCTTGCTCGCGCAGGGCGACATCACTGTCATCCAACTCAAGGACTACATCAAGCAGCCGAAGCCGAACGGCTACCGCTCCCTGCACGCGATCGTGCAAGTACCGGTCTTTTTGTCCTCCGGTCCGACGCCCGTCACCGTGGAGATCCAACTGCGAACCATAGCGATGGATTTCTGGGCGTCGTTGGAGCACAAGATCTTCTACAAGTACCACGGCGCCGTTCCCGCGGACCTCGCTCAAACGCTGACGGAGGCGGCCGACGCCGCCTGGGAGCTGGACCAACGGATGGAGCGGCTGCATCACGAGGTCAGAGGAGGTCAAGACCCGCGCGGCGACGACCTCGGCGCCGACGACGCCGCCGCGCGCTTGTTGCTTGACATGATCCGCGCGGGACGGGCCGGCCACAGCCCGGCGGTCAGCGCTGAGACCGCCGCCCCGAGCCACGCCCCCGGGTCTTGACGGCCCGCACCACATAGGTCGGGCGCGGCGCGCCCGGCGGAGCCAACGTCAGCACCGCGGCTTCGGACAGGCCGCGCCGCGTCAAGGCCAGCCGGCATCGCGCTAGTTCCGCGGGCGCCGTGTCGCCCTTCAACGCCAAGAACCGTCCCCCCGGGGCGAGCAGGTCGGCGGTCCAGTCCGCCAGCTTGTCCAGGGGCGCGACCGCCCGTGACACCACAGCGGCGGCGGCCCGGCTTTCCAATTCTTCGGCCCGTCCCAGGGTCACAACCGTGTTCGGCAAGCCCAGGAGCGCGGCGGCCTCCGTCAACCAGTCAGCGCGCCGCCGCATCGAGTCCACCAATTCGAAGTCCAGGCCGGGCCGCATGATCGCCAGCACCAGCCCCGGCAGACCCGCTCCCGACCCGACGTCGACAACTAACCCGGACGCCGGCAGCAAGTTCGCCAACACGCCGCAGTTGACCAGGTGGCGGTCCCACAAGCGCTCCATCTCGCGGGGCCCCATCAGGCCGCGCCTCTCGGCGTTCGCCCGCAGCAGGTCTGCTAAACGCGCCACATCCGGCCAGTGTCCGCCAAAAAACTCACGGACCCAAACGTCCGGCTCCAGTGTCACGCCGGCTTGATCATGACGCGCCGGTACGGTTCCTCCCCCGAGGACCGACTGGTCAGGCCCGCCTCCATCACCGCGTCGTGGACCGCTTTGCGTTCGAACGCGGTCATCGGCTCGAGCGAGACGCTCTCCCCCGTCTCCTGGACGTGCTCGATGGCGTCCAGCGCCAGCTGGCGCGCCTCCTCACGCCGGCCAGCCCGGTAACCGGCGACGTCCAGCATCAACCGGGACCGATCGCCTGTTTTCGCTTGGACCGCGAGCCTGGTCAGCTCCTGGAGGGCCTCGAGCACCTCGCCGCCGGAGCCGACCAGTCTTTGCAGGTCCTCGTCAGTCGGGTCCTCCGCGACCACGGCCACAACCGCCCGGCCGCGTTCCACATCGATGTCGATGTCGCCGTCGATGTCCGCGATGTCGAGGAGCTCCTCGAGGTAGTCGGCCGCGATCTCGCCTTCTTCTTCCAACCGCGCCGCAGTGTTGCCACGCATCTCGTTCTTCGCGGATTCGCTCACGATCGTTCTCCTCTACTTCTTCTTCCGCTTAGCGCGGGACTGCCGTTTCGGCTGCTGTCGACCGGCCGCCGCCGACCCTTTCTGGGCCCCGTCGGCCTGGGCGTGCTTCGCGGCGCCCGTCTGGTCTGGCGCCGTGTCGCTCGGCTCCGCCTCGACCCGCGGGGCGTCCGCGGCGGGGGAAGGGTTCGCGGCCTGCAGCGGCCCTGACCGCCGTTGCGCCCGCGTCGTCTTCTTCGGTTGGACCCGCGGCGGCGCGGCGGCGGCGCGGCCGGCGTCACCGGCCTTGGCCCCGTCACCGGACGCGGCTTCTTCCGGATTCAACCCTTTACGGGCCGCCCGGCGTGCCTTGCGGGCCAGCATGCGCGCCTCCGCCTCCGAGCCAGGGGACGGCATATTCCGAATCACTATGAATTGCTGACCCATCGACCACAGGTTTGTGGTGAGCCAGTAGATCAACACGCCGATCGGGAAGTTCACGCCCGTCACCGCGAAAATGACCGGCATGGCGACCAGCATGATCTTCTGGGTCCGGAACATCGGATTGTCTTTGGCCGATTCCGGCAGATTCTTCATCGTCAGCTGACGTTGCGTCGTGAACGTGGTCACCGACATCAGTATGATCAGAACCACAGTGACCAGCCTGACATTGAGAGCCGCCGCCCCGGCCCATGACTGCGGGTCCAAGAAGGTGGCCGAAAGGGGCGCCCCCGCCAGCTTCGTCTGTTGAATCTGCAGCGCCACATCTTTGGTGATCGGCCCGATGGCGTCGCTCGAATACTTGCCCTCGGCGATCGGCCCCAGCGAATAAAGCACCCGGAACAACGCCAAGAACAACGGCGACTGCGCCAACACCGGCCAACAGCCGCTCATCGGGTTCGACCCGTTCTTGCGATACAGCGCCATGGTCTCCTCTTGCATGCGCCGCCGCGAGACCGGATCGGTCTTGCCTTTATACCGTTGCTGGATCTTCCGCAGATCCGGTTGCAGCAGCTGCATCCCGCGGGAAGACCGGATCTGCTTGACGAACAACGGAATCATGATCACCCGCATGATCACCACGAGGACCACGATGGACAAGATCCACGACATCCCCTCGGGCACGTGCAGCAAGACGCCCGCCTCGTGCGCCAGATACATGATCCACGCGACTGCCCACCGGATGGGCGTCAGAATCGAGTCAAGCCAGCTCATACATCACCTTCCCAACCGCCGGGCCAACACCCGCGGCTCGTCCCCGGGCCGGTCGCCCGGATGTCTCGCGGCGGCACGTGGTCCACGCCGCCGGGGTGGAACGGCTGGCAACGCACGAGCCGCCGCAGCGTCAGCGCTCCGCCTCTGACCAACCCGTGCCGCCTGAGCGCGGTCACCGCGTATTCAGAACACGTCGGGAAGAACCGGCAGCGCGGCGCCAGCAACGGCGACACCACCGCCTGATAGCCCCGCACCAGCCACGCGCCGCCGAGCGCCGGCCACGCCGCGACCCTGCGCGCCACGCCGCTCACCGGGCGGCCTTCGCCAGGCCGGCGCGCACGGCATCGTCCAACTCCCTGTAGGCGCACGATGCCGACCCCTTCAGCGCCCGCACCACCACGTGACGCGGCGGGGCCACGTCGGGCAGCCGAGCCGCGGCGATCGCGCGCAGACGACGCGTCACACGGTGGCGTTCGACGGAGTCGCCCACGGCCTTCGACACGATGAAACCGGCCTTCCACGCGCCATCAGGCGCCGGCGCGGCGTACACGACCACCAAGCGGCTCCCGCCGCGGCGGCCGCCTCTGATGACTGCGGCGAAGTCGTCCGAGCGCCGCACCCGGCGGCGTTTGGGCAGCACGACGCGGCCAGCTCAGACGGTGAGACGCTCGCGCCCCTTGCGGCGCCTCGCCGCCACGATGGCGCGGCCCGCGCGGGTGCGCATGCGCAGACGGAACCCGTGGGTCTTCGCCCTGCGCCGGTTGTTCGGCTGGAATGTTCTCTTTGTCACGCGCCTGCTCCCTGCCCGTCGCTCGCTTGGACACGCCCTCCCCGCGCGGAGGTCTGATCCAGTTCATGTGCCGCGACCGAATCTCGTCGGGCCCGCGCGGGGGCGTCCCAAGAAGGGGGAGGATTCAGCGCATAACCGACACAAAATCTAGGCCCGCCCTCCCCTCGCGGTCAAACCGGGCCGCTCGGCGGCTCGCGTCCGGCTTGCGGGCGCCCCGCTGCGCGAGGCCTGACTCAACCGGGCGGCGACAGCACGCCGCCAAGCCGTTACTCTCTAAGGGTCGCCCCGCCTGAGGTGCGGCGCCAGTGTGTTGAGCGTGAGAGGAGTGCGCTGTGGTCCAGCCGCTAAGCGTCGAGCAGGTTTGGGCCACCGCGGTGGACTCGCTTGTGGCATCCGGGCGGATCAGCGGGTCCGACTTCGGGTTCGCCGCCCTGGTCTCCCCGGTCCAGTTGCTGGGGGACACGGCGCTGTTGGCCGTGGCGAGCGCGTACACCAAGGACCACATCGAGACCCATCTGCGCGACCTGCTCACCGAAGCCTTGAGCGCCGCGGCCGGGCGGCCCGTGAAGTTCACGATCTCGGTCCTGCCCGAGTTGGCCGGCCCGTCGCCGCAGTCCGCCCCCGCTGGGGCCACTGGTGCCGCTGGCGGCGCCGGCGGCACCGGCGGTGGAGGCGCTAGGGGAGCTGGGGGCGGCGTGGCCGACGATGCCCTCACCGAATCCGCTGCCCTCGACTCGGACGGCCTCGCCCCCACTCAAGGCATGCTGCCTGGGATGGGCCCGTTCGCCGGCACGGGCGGCGCGGCGCAAACCGAACTGTGGGATGGGCCACCGTGGGACTCGGCCGGAGCCGAGCCCGAGCCGTACAGCCTCGGCGTGCCCGCAGTGCCCCCTCCCCCAGAGTCCAGGCTCCAAGCCCGTTACACCTTCGAGACGTTCGTCGTGGGCCCACATAACCGCTTCGCGGCGGCGGCGGCCCGCGCGGTGGCCGAATCCCCCGCCAACACTTACAACCCGCTGTTCATCTTCGGCCGCGCGGGGCTGGGCAAGACTCACCTGATCCACGCCATCGGCAATTACGCCTTCTCCCTGTCCCCCCAGCTCAAGGTCCTCTACACCACGTCCGAGGATTTCGCCAACGACTTCATCAGCCACCTCAGCGCCGGCAAGATGGACGAGTTCAAACGCTTCTACCGCGGCAACGACATCCTTCTGATCGACGACATCCAGTTCCTGATCGGCAAAGGCCAGATCACGGAGGAGTTCTTCCACACCTTCAACTCGCTTTACAACTCTGGCAGCCAGATCGTCATCACCTCCGACACCCCGCCCAAACAGTTGCTCGGCTTCGAGGATCGGTTGCGCACGAGGTTCGAGATGGGGCTGCTGACCGACATCTTGCCCCCAGAACTCGAGACCCGCATCGCGATCCTGCGCCTAAGGGCCACGAGCGAGGGCCTCGACGCCCCTGAGGACGTGCAGGAATACATCGCGTCCAGGGTCTCCTCGAACGTCCGCGAACTGGAGGGGGCCCTGATCCGGGTGACAGCCTTCGCCAGCTTGAACCGGCAGCCAGTCGATCTGAGCCTGGCCGAGGTGGTGCTCCGCGACCTGGTCACCGACTCGCAGGCCGAGATCACCCCAGCTGTGATAATCGGCCAGACCGCCAAATACTTCACCTTGACGATCGACGACCTGTGCGGCCCGTCCAGGCGGAGGAATCTCATCCTCGCCCGCCATATCGCCATGTACCTCTGCCGCGAGCTGACGGACTTGTCCCTCCCCGCGATCGGCCGCGAATTCGGTGGCCGGGATCACACCACCGTGATGAACGCGTGCCGCCGGGTGACGTCGGCCATGTCGGAGAAGCCCGCCTTGTTCACCAAGGTGTCCGAACTCACCTACCGCATCAAGCAACGCGCCGGCGACTAGCGGCAGCCCAGCCGCTGTCACCTGCCCGCCGGAGACGTTTATTCCCAGCTGTGGACAACGCTGTGGACGGCGGTGCATAAGCCGCTTCGCGCCACCCAAAACCTCACCCCTTCTGTGGACGGTCCCCTCGCCCGCGGAACCTTGTCCACACCCTGTGCCCTTTTTCCCCAGAGCCACCCACCGCGGGCACACAGGCCTGGCCGCGTCCCACCTGGCCCGGGACCGTTCACCCCCAATGTCCACAGCCCCTACTACTACTAAAATCAGATGTGACATAGGGATCATTGTGGATAGCCAACATAGCTGCGCCATCGGCCGTCGCCCCTCCCCCCAGCCCTGTGGGACGGCGGCCCGGCGGGTGAGCCCCACAGCGTAGTCTTAGACAGCAACGCGACACTGAGATTCGGAGGATAGCCGTGAGATTCATGGTTGAAAGAGACGTCCTGGCAGACGCCGTCGGCTGGGTGGCCCGCGCGTTGCCCGCTCGCCCCCCCAGCCCTGTGCTGAACGGAATGAGGATCAGGGCCACAGAAGAGGACGGCGGGCGCGTCCGGCTCTCGAGCTTCGACTACGAGGTCTCGGCCAAGGCGGAGGTGGCCGCGGACGTGGAACACCCAGGGGACGTGCTCGTCTCCGGCAAGCTGCTGGCGGACATGGCCAAGCTGCTCCCGGCGAAGCCCGTCAGCTTCACCCTCGAGGGCTCTAGGGTCGTGGTCAAGTGCGGCGCCTCCACGTTCACCCTGCTCACGATGAACCTCGAGGACTTCCCAGCCTTGCCTTCGCTGCCTGGGTGGGTGGGATCGATCCAGGCCGGAGCGCTGGCCCACGCGGTGGAGCAGGTGGCCGTGGCCGCCACCCGCGATGAGACCCTGCCCATGCTGACTGGCGTCCGCGTGGAGATCGAGGGGGAGATTGTGACCCTGCTCGCCACCGACCGCTACCGGTTGGCGATCAGAGAACTCCCTTGGCGGCCGGCCACTCCTGGCTTGTCACGCGTGGCCCTGGTTCGGGCGAAGACCCTGCGGGATGTGGCCCGGGCGTTCAGCCCGACGGAAGAAGTCCAGGTGTCGCTCACCGCGCCTGGGATCGTGGACATCATCGGTTTCGCAGCGGCCGGCCGCGAGACCACATCATTGCTGATAGACGGTGAATACCCACAGGTCAGGAACCTGTTGCCGGATTCATTCGAGGCGAGCGCGACCCTCAATCTGCACGATTTGATCGAGGCGGTGCGGCGTGTCTCGCTGGTGGCGGAGAGGAAGACCCCGGTTCAGATCGTCCTGGCGGAGGGAGAGGCGGTCTTGAACGCCGGGACCGGTGATGACGCGCAGGCCTCGGAGACGCTCGAGGCGGTCGTGAGAGGGGATGAGACCACGGTGGCCTTCAACCCGCAGTACCTCCTCGACGGGCTGAACGCGATGGACACGCCGGATGTGCGCATCTCCATGAACACGATCACCCGGCCCGTCTTGTTCCAAGGCGAGCGAGACGGGGAACTGGTGTCCGACTACAGGTACTTGCTGGTCCCGATCCGTTTCGCGGTCTAGCGGCCCGCCCCGCGGAAGGCTGGGAGACAGTGCACCTGACCGACCTCGCGTTGCGGGACTTCAGGTCTCACGCCGACACTGTCGTCCGGCTCGCGCCGGGCGTCACCACCTTCGTGGGGCGAAACGGGCAGGGGAAGACCAACCTGGTCGAAGCGGTGGCGTACCTGGCCACGCTCGCGTCGCATCGCGCCACCACCACGGCGCCGCTCGTCAGGCAAGGGGCCGCCAGCGCCAACATCAGAGCCAAGCTGGTGCGCGGCGAGCGCGCCGCGCTGATCGCGTTGGAGTTGGTTCCAGGCAAGTCGAGCCGCGCGCACCTGGGCAAAGCGAAGGTCAAGCCGACCGCGTTGCTCGGGCTGGCGAAAGCGGTGGCGTTCGCGCCAGAGGACCTGGCGCTTGTCAAAGGCGGCCCAGAGCTGCGCCGCCGCTATCTCGACGAGCTATTGGTCCAGATGCGGCCCGCGCTGGCGGGTGTGATGGCGGACTGGGAGCGGGTCAATCATCAGCGCGCCGCCTTGTTGAAGTCGCTGGCGCCCCTGAGGGGGGAGGAGAGAGAGCGGGTAGGGCAAGAGCTGGTCTACTGGCAAGAGGAGGCGGCCCGTCTCGGGGGACGGCTCACAGCCAATCGCATGGCCTTGGCCGACGACTTGGCCCCGCTGGTGGCCGCGTCCTATGGGCGCGTGGCGGGGGAAGGCTGGGTGGATGTCGACTATGAGCCGACCGTGGCGGTCACCGGCCGTCCAGAAGCGGATCAGGTGGCGGAAGCGCTGCTGCGCGCCATGCGGGCGGGCCAGACGCGAGAGATCGAGCGCGGAGCGTCGCTGTTCGGGCCGCACCGCGAAGACCTGGCGCTGACCCTGAACGGATTGCCCGCCAAGGGCTACGCCTCGCACGGGGAGTCGTGGAGCCTGGCGCTGGCGCTCAAACTGGGGGCGTTCGAATTGATGCGCCGTGACGCCGATGACGATCCGATCCTGATCCTGGACGACGTGTTCGCCGAGTTGGACGCCGACCGGCGCGAGGGATTGGCGAAGTTGGTCGATGGCGTGGAACAAGTCCTCGTCACAGCCGCGGTGCGCGGCGACGTGCCAGAGGGGCTGACCGGACGTTGGTATCGGGTGGCGGAGGGCAGGGTAGAA
>JAITLE010000024.1 GCA_031278075.1 Bifidobacteriaceae bacterium
CACCCGGTCTCGTAACGCCGCGAAGGAAAGGAAGATGGAATGACCCGGATTCGGCTGACCGTCAACACCCCTGGACGCCCGGAGGTCTACGAGGGCGCCGGGGCGCAGGATGTCGGCGAGCAAATCATCCGCTACCACGGCCCCACGCCCGGTCCAGTCCCATGGGAAGACCAGATGGACGACGGTTGGACCTTCCCCCGGTTCGTGATCACCGAGGAGTTGCAGGACTGGGCGGCTCGCGCGGCGGGCGTCAGGGCGGACCAGGTCACAATCGAAGACATCTGACCGGCGGCCCCACCCGCGCCGGCACGCCGGGCGGGCGCGCGGTTGGTCCGCTGCCGCGCGCAACTGACCTGTTACCTTTTGGCCCCCTCGCGCGAGTTAACCAGTGAGGGGCGGCGACCAGCCCGGCGCCGCCCGACGCATCACCCCGGCGCAAGGAGGCGGCTATGGCGCGATCCGCTCCACAGACACCCGATCAGCCAACCAGCGTGGCGGCTGGACTCCCGAGGGACACCGCCAGCGTCGCGCGACGCTTTGAGACCCTGGTCTACGGCATCGCGTTGACGCACACCCGCTGCCGCGCCGACGCCGACGACGTCTACCAGGACGTCTTCTGCGCCTATCACCGCAAGCAGCCGCAGCTCAACGACGAAGAGCACATCAAGGCCTGGCTCATCGTCACCACCCTGAACTGCGCCCGCCAAGTGGCGGCCAGCTCTTGGCGGACACGCGTGGTCCCGCTGACACCGGAACACGCCGCCGCGCTGCCGGACCGCTTCCAGTTCCGAACCGACCTCCAGCAGGCGGTCTACTGGGCGTTGGGCCAGCTCCCCGAATCGTGCCGCACCGCGCTGCACCTGTTCTATTTCGAGGATCTGCCAGTCGCCCGGATCGCGGAGATCCTGAGTTTGGACGTCGGAGCGGTCAAGATGCGTTTGTCCCGGGGCAGAGCCATGATGCGCCAACACCTGCAAGGAGGGGTTTTCGATGACTGACGAGATGTTCCGCCAAATGAAGGACCAGATGAGGCCCCGGGAAGAGACGCGCGAAGCGCTCCGGGCAGCCTTGGCCGCCGATGCCGTCCAGCCCCCGGCCGCGCACGTGGCGCCGCCCGGGCCGCCGCGTGACGCGGATTCGGCGGCCCTGGCCGGGCGTCCCGCGAACGTCAGCGGACCCGTCCGGCCAGGCGCGCCCCGGCGCGGACGACCTGGCCGGCCCGCGCGCCGCAGAAGCCGCGTCCTCGCCGGAGTCGTGGCGCTCAGCTTGGCTGGGCTCGCGGCCGCCGCCGTGCCGCTGGTCGGTTGGTTGGCAGACCGCGCGTCCAACCCCGCGGCGGAACGCGGCGCCAGGACGAGTTCGAGCGGGACGCGGGGCACGGCATCGGCCAGCAGCTACGACGACGTGTACGCGGCGGTGGCCGACGTGTTCGAACGGCAACAGCTGGAGCGAGACAGCTTGGCGGAGCTCTCCCTCGGTGATCTCGCCGCGGGCGCGCCCGAAGCCGGCATGATGGGCGCGTCGGGCGGCGCGGCCCAACCGGCGGACGGCGCGGCCCAAGCGGCGGACGGCGCGGACGCAGCCAGTTCCTTAGGCGGCTACTCCGAGACGAACGTCCAGGTGGAAGGCGTCGACGAAGGCGACCTGGTGAAGACCGACGGCGACGCCATCTACGTGGCGCGCGGAGACACGGTCAAGGTGGTCGCCCCGGATGGCGCCGCCACCGCCGTGGTCGCCACACTCGACGTCGGGACGCGGCTCGAGACCTGGGCCGCGACCTCGGACACGGCGCCCGCCTGGGCCGAGACCGCGCAGGTCAAGGACATGCTGGTGGCGGACGGGGTGCTGGCCGTGCTGGTCGGCCCGGCGGACTTGGTCTACGAGATCGCGGACGGGGCCGACGGCCCGGCGGCCGACGCGACCGTCTTCCACGCGGAGACCGCCACGCTGCTGTGGGACGTGGACGACCCGGCGGCCCCGAAGGAGCTCGCGGAACTCAACCAGAGCGGCTGGTACGTCTCATCACGTCTCGCGCAGGGGATCCTCTACCTCGTCACCAACCACCCCGTCGCGTCCGAGGACAGCGTCGACCCGGACGATCCGGCGACCTTCGTGCCGGTGGTGACCCGCGGGGAGCAGGCGCGGCCCATCGCCGCGGCGAGCATCGCGCTCGCGACGGCGCCGATGGCGGCGACGTACGCCGTCGCGACCGCAGTCGACCTCGAATCCGGCCAGCGGCGCAGCGAGATCGCCGTCCTGGGCTGCGCGAACACCGTGTACCTCGGCCACAAGAACCTCTACGTCGCAGGGTGGTCGTGGGGCAGCTCGGGCGTGACGGCCACCGATTTGGCGCGGGTGTCGCTGGCCGGCGGCCAGCTCTCGGTCGCGGCGCAGACCATACTGGACGGGTCGTTGCTCAACCAGTTCTCGCTCGACGAGCACCAGGGCCACCTCAGGGTTGTGACCAGCGGCTGGGCGGCGACGACCTTGCCCGAGACCGACGAAGGCGGCGCCGTCGCGGCCATCGGCGTGATGACGCGGGTGCGCCTGGCGGTGTTGGACAGCGACCTGCGGGAGGTCGGCGCCATCGACCCGCTGGTGACAGACGAGTCGGTGCAATCCGTGCGGTTCATGGGAGATGTCGGCTACGTGGTCACGTTCAAGCAGGTCGACCCGCTGTTCGCGATCGACCTGGCGGACCCGGCCCGCCCGAAGGTCCTCTCGGAGCTCAAGATCCCCGGTTTCAGCGCCTACCTGCACCCCTGGGGAGAAGGTCTCCTCGCCGGCCTCGGCGAGGATGGGACCTGGGACGGGCAGCTCACCGGCAATCTCAAGCTGTCGATGTTCGATGTCGCCCAGCCCAGCGACGTGTCAGAGATCGCGTCTTCGACGCTGGACGTCTATTGGTCAGCAGCGCTCTACGACCACCGCGCCATCTTGGTCGAACCGGAGTTGGGCGTCATCGGCTTCGCGGGCGAAGGGCACGGGGGGAACAAATACCTCCTGTACCGGTACGGCGACGCCGGGTTCACGCAGCTGGCGGCGCTGGATCTGCCCACAGCGAGCGGGACCGCGCGCGACAACGCCCTGATCGGCGCGTACGGAGAGACAGTGCGAGGCGTCAGGATCGGCGAGGAGCTTTACGTGTGCTCCACGTCCGGGGTCGCCGTCTACACGATGGACGCCTTCGAGTTGCTGGTCTCTGTCTCCTTCTGACGGACCGTCGCCTCTTCGCCTCGGTCAACCCCCTCCCGGAGTAGCATGGCCCGCGGGCTGCGTTTGGAGCGGACCAGCGCCAGCCCTCAGCCCAAAAGCGCCGGACTAAGCGAAGGAGAGGGGAATGGACTGGGGCGGGTTGTACGATCTCTTGTTCACCAAGGATGCGCCCGCCGACACACTTTGGGTCTGGGCGAATCCCACCCACCTCGTCTATTTGGGCGTGTCGGTGGTGGCGATCGTCGGCTCGGTGTGGGCGCTGACCAAGGTCCCCGCGGCGCGCCAAGATTTGGTCACCAAATGGCTGGCTTGGTCGGTGTTCTCGATTTGGATTGTGCCCCCGTTCCTGATGTGCGTCACCGACACCGGTGAACGCTGGATCGACCACCTGCCGCTGCACTTGTGCACCTCTGCGTCGATCCTGATCCCGATCGGTCTGCTCAAGCGGAATCAAGTGCTGCTCAACTTCGGGTTCGGCCTGGGCATCCCGGCGGCGCTCGCCGCGATCATCTTCCCCGGCGAGATGTTCCGGAACCTCTCGTCGTATTCGGCGCATTACTTCTTGCACAACATTGGGCACATCCTGCCTGTGGTGGCCTGCCTCGCGCCCATCGCGATGGGCTGGTGGCGGCCGAGCTGGCGCTACTACCTGCCGACCCTGGGCGTGGGTGTCGCGCTCATGGCGATCGCCTACCCGGTGAACAAGATCATCGGCTCGAACTACTTCTTCGTCAATTGGCCGGAGCGCGGCACCATCCTGGAGTCCTTCGGAACGGTGTTGGGCCGGGGCATGTATGTGCCTTTGCTGGCAGTTGTGGCCGCGGCGGTCATCGCCACGATGTTCGGGATTTGGAGTTTGGTGAGCCTAGCCGGGCGAGGGCGCCCCGCGCCGGGCCTGCGAACGCTACGCGGCGTGGTCGGCATCGGCGGCGGGGACTTCCCCGACGGAACCGGGAGCGGTCGCGCGGTCCAAGGCGCGGACCGAGGACATCGCCAACGGGAGCACGCTCAACGCGGTGACGACCAACCCTGAGATCAAGAACCAGCGCGCTATCCCGGTGCGTTCCGCGACGATCCCGGCGATCGCGAGACCCACGGGCGTGGCCAACGAGATCGCGGCGTGGAACAGTCCCATCGCGCGGCCGAGCTTCGCCTCGGGGACGTGCCGCTGGGTCAAGGTCGTCAGCGGGGAGTTGTAGAACGCGGCGACGAAACCCATCACGGCGGTCAACGCGATGAACGCCGGGAAACCACTCGCAGGCAGCGCGCCGCAAGCGGCGATGGTCAATCCGATGCCCACGCCCGAGGCGATCACCAAGACGACCAGGCGCCTTCCCCCGCCCCAGGCCAGCAGCAACAGCGACCCGGTCAGCATCGCGCCGCCCCAGGCGGTCTCCGTCAGGGCGGCCATATACCCGGACCCGCCGAAATGCCCATAGACGATCAACGGGAAAAGGGAGCCCACCGGCGTGAACACGACCATGATCGCGACGCTGACCAGCATCAGGTGGTAAAGCCCACGGTGGCTCCGGATGGCCCGGAACCCGTCAGCCAGGTTGGCGAGCATGCGGCGGCCGTCCATCGCCCGGTCCCGGACGGTCGGGATGGAGACGAACGCCAGCCCGAGACACGCGAAGGCCGCGCCCGCCGCGTCGAGGAGCATCACCCAGTGGAAGCCGATCGCCTGGTAGAACAGGATCCCGAGCGCGGGCGCGCCGATCCCGGCGGCGCTCCAAAGCATCTGCGAGGCGGAGTTGGCGCGCAGCAGGTGGCGCGCGGGGACGAGCATGGGCATCGCCGCCGTCAGCGCGGGGGTGTGGAACGCCTGGGCGGCGGCCCGGGCCGCTAGGATCACCAGGATCACCCCGAGGCTCGGCTGGCTCAGCCAGATGATCAACCCGAGCACGCCTGACGCGACGCCCACGGTGGCGTCGGCGATCAACATGATGCTGCGCCGGTTGAACCGGTCCGCCAGCACTCCCCCGAATGGGCTGAGCAGACCGGTGGGCAGCACCGACACCAGGGCGGCGATCGACAGCCAGCGCGCCGAGCCGGTGGTCTCGGTGATGTACCAGACCGCCGCGTAGGCGGCGGCGAAGCTCGTCACGATGGAGAAGGCCTGCCCGATCCAGATGACCACCACGATCGACAGCCAGTTCCGCGGGAGCTGCCTCCCGGTCGCGCTGACAGGCGGCGCTGAAGCGCTGGCCATTGGGGGGCTCCTAAAGGTTGCGGACGCGTCACGCGGGGATCGAGGGGAACAACTGGCCGACAAGCATAGCCCTTCCTTGGGGCGAGCCGACCAAGCCACGCCCGATGCCGTCCGGTCGGGCCGCCGCCGCCGAGCCTCACCCCACGTTCATCCTGCGGCCAGCCGTCTTTCGCCCTTAGCCGTTAGCCGCCCGGCTCATCTTGGCCGGCTTCGGCCTGCCGGGCGGCTAGCGCGCGTGGCCGGCGTCTGGCCTGATACGCAGTTCCCGGCCCGCGACCCGGGTCTTCGCCAGCTGTCGCATGGTGTCGCCGGTCAGGCCCGCGTCGATCTCCACCAGCGAGAAATGCTTGAACACCTCGATACGGCCCAGGTCGGCGCCACTCAGCCGCGTCTCGCCCGTGATCGCGCCGACTATCGCGCCGGGCCGCGCGCCGTGCCCGTGGCCCACACCGATCCAATAGCGTTTCCCGGCCACACGGCCGTCTCCCGGAGTCGAGCCCTTGCGGCCATTCGGCCGGTCCGCGCCCCGCAGGGACCGCTCAGACCAGTCGCTCCGTTCCGTCTCGCCGCCGCGCCACGAACGGTCGCCGGCGTCCCGGTCACGCCCAGCGG
>JAITLE010000060.1 GCA_031278075.1 Bifidobacteriaceae bacterium
GGACTGCAGCCGCCCAACGCCCTCCTCGAGATCGGCGTCGCCCAAAGCGCAGGACAGCCTGAGGAAGCCCGACGGTCCGAACGCCTCGCCCGGCACCACGGCCACCTGCGCCTCGTCCAAGATCAACGAGGCCAGCTGGGACGAGGTCATGGGCCGCGCTCCTCGGATCGTCTTGCCCAAGATCCCCTGAACCGACGGGTAGGCGTAAAACGCGCCGGTCGGCATCGGGCAATAGACGCCCTCTATCTCTCTGAGCATCTGCACCATCTTGAGGCGGCGCCGGCTGAACGCCTCGCGCATGGTGTGCGCCACGTCCAGCGGCCCGGCCACCGCAGCGAGGGCGGCCTGCTGCGAGACGTTCGCGACGTTCGACGTGAGGTGGGACTGGAGGTTGGTGGCGGCTTTGATCACGTCGGCGGGCCCGATCATCCAACCGACCCGCCACCCGGTCATCGCATAAGTCTTGGCCACCCCGTTCAGCACCACGCACTGATCGGCCAGCTCTGGGACCGCTGCGACGATCGACGTGAACTGGTGGCCGTCGTAGACGAGATGCTCGTAAATCTCGTCGGTGACGACCCAGACACCGTTCTCGAGCGCCCAACGGCCGATCTCCGCGGTCTCGCGGGGTGTGTACACCGCGCCGGTCGGGTTGGACGGCGAGACGAACACGAGCAGCTTGGTGCGGTCGGTCTTCGCCCGGTCGAGCTGGTCGGTGGTCACCTTGTAATCCGCCTCCGGGCCCGCGAACACTGGCACAGGCACGCCGCCGGCCAGCTTGATCGCCTCCGGGTAAGTGGTCCAGTAGGGGGCTGGCAGGAGCGCCTCGTCACCCGGGTCGAGCAGGGCCGCGAAGCTTTGGTAGACGGCTTGTTTGCCGCCGTTGGTGACGAGCACCTGGGTCCAGTCGACGGCGTGGCCGGAATCTCGCATCGTCTTGGCGGCGATCGCCCGGCGTAGCTGTGGCAGGCCCGCGGCGGGTGTGTAACGGTGGTTGGCCGGGTCGCGGGCCGCGCTGACAGCCGCATCCACGATGTAATCCGCTGTCGGAAAATCCGGCTCCCCGGCCCCGAACCCGATCACCGGATGGCCTTCGGCCTTGAGCGCCTTGGCCCGGGCGTCCACCGCCAGTGTGGCGGACGGCTCGATCGCTGCGACACGTTTGGAAACCCGGGTTTTTGCCTTGCTCACGAGCACTATCATCCCACGTGGGCCCCTGGGTTAGCCTCACGGGCTCAGATCGCATACACTGGGCGGCTGGCGTTGAAGCCTAGGGCAGTGGCGCAATTGGTAGCGCACCGGTCTCCAAAACCGGCGGTTGTGGGTTCGAGTCCCGCCTGCCCTGCTGCAGGCCCAGTGAGGTCCCTCGGGTACCTTAGTTAAGCAACACCGTCCGCAACCACCGTCTATTAAGGAGCATCATGGCGCAGGCCAACAAAGCCGCCAAGCCGGAACTCGGCCTCATCGGTCGGCTGCTCCGATTCATCCGGCAGGTCGTGGCCGAACTCAAACAGGTGGTCCGGCCAACCCGCGAGGAGCTGTGGACCTACTCGAAGGTGGTGGTCGTGTTCGTGATGATCGTCATGGCCTTCATCTTCGGAGTGGACTGGCTGGTGGGCAAGGTCGTGATGGCTCTGTTCGCTTGAGCTGGGCCCCGTCTAAGACGTACAGAACGCGAAATCGTCAGGAGAAGGAAACACCAAGTGGCTGATCTTGGAGCCGGCGCGGCGACGCAGGCGGAGCCGACGGGAACCGCGGAGCCGACCGAAACGGCGGAGCCGACCGAAACGGCGGAGCCGACCGGAACCGCGGAGCCGACCGAAACGGCGGAGCCGACTGGAACCGCGGAGCCGACTGGAACCGCGGAGCCGACCGAAACGGCGGAGCCGACCGTCGCCGAGCAACTCGACGCGTACCGCCGTGACCTGGCCAGCCGGCCCGGCGACTGGTACGTCGTGCACTCTTACGCGGGTCAGGAGAACCGCGTCAAGCACAACCTGGAGACACGGATCGCCTCCCTGCACCAAGAGGACCACGTCTTCGAGGTCCAGGTGCCGATGGAAGAGATCACCGAGGTCAAGAACTCCCAACCGCGGGTGGTGCGGCGGGTGCGCGTGCCGGGATATGTCCTGGTGCGCATGGATCTGAACGACCAATCGTGGGGCGTGGTGCGGCACACCCCGGGCGTCACCGGGTTTGTCGGCCACACCCACCAGCCGGTGCCGCTCACCTTGGACGAGGTCGTCTCCATGCTGGCCCCGAAGTTCGAGCCCCCAGCCGGCGCGGAGGGGACCGCAGGCTCGCCGGAGAGCGCCGCCTTCGGGGCGGCCATCGCCGGGGACTTCTTCGTCGGCGAGAACGTCACGATCACCGACGGCCCGTTCGAGACCCTCGCGGCGACAATCGCCGAGGTCAACCCCAAGACCGGCAAGCTCAAGGTCTTGGTCTCGATCTTCGGCGGCGAGACGTCGGTGGAACTCGGTTTCAGCCAGGTGGCGAAGCAGCACTAGACTGGGCCGCCGGCCGGTCGGCCGGTCGGCGCGGCTTAACAGGACAACGAGAAGGTAGGAGAGGGAGCCGATATGCCTCCGAAGAAGAGGGTCGCGGCCTTGGTCAAATTGCAGATCCAGGCGGGCCTGGCGAACCCCGCGCCTCCCATCGGGCCGGCGCTCGGCGCGCATGGCGTCAACATCATGGAGTTCTGCCGGGCGTACAACGCCCAGACCGAGTCCATGCGCGGCAACGTGGTGCCCGTCGAGATCACGATTTTCGAGGACAGGACCTTCGCGTTCGTCTTGAAGACCTCGCCCGCCTCCGAGCTGATCAAGAAGGCGGCCGGCGTCCCGAAGGGTTCGCCGACGCCGCACACCGCCAAGGTCGGTTCGATCACGCGCGATCAGGTGCGTGAGATCGCGCAAACCAAGATGCCGGACCTGAACGCGAACGACATCGAGGCGGCGGCGCGGATCGTCGCGGGGACCGCGCGATCCATGGGTGTGACAGTCGTCGACTGACGCGCCCGCACGAGTGGGAGGGCCGCGCTGGCCCGCACCACGGCTGCGAATCCAGCAAATCTAGGAAGAGGGAAAGCAGATGACACAGCGCTCCAAGGGTTACAAGAGGGCGGCCCTGTTGGTCGACCGGACCCAGCATTACTCCCCGTTGGCCGCGGTGCGGCTGGCGAAGAAGCTGGCAGGCGCGAAGTTCAACCAGACGGTCGAGGTGGCGCTCAGGCTCGGGGTGGATCCGCGCAAGGCCGATCAGATGGTCCGCGGCACGGTCAACTTGCCGCATGGGACCGGCAAGACCGCCCGCGTGGTCGTGTTCGCTCAGGGCGACAAGGCCGCGCAGGCGATCGAGGCAGGCGCCGACGAGGTCGGGGCAGATGATTTGATCGAACGGGTCGCCGGCGGGTACACCGACTTCGACGCGGCTGTCGCGACGCCCGACCTGATGGGCAAGGTTGGCCGGCTGGGCCGGGTGCTCGGCCCCAGGGGCCTCATGCCGAACCCCAAGACCGGCACCGTGACGATGGACGTCGCCAAGGCGGTCGCGGACATCAAGGGCGGCAAGATCGAGTTCCGGGTGGATCGGCACGCGAATCTGCACTTCGTGATCGGCAAGCTCTCGTTCAGCGACACGGATCTGGTCGAGAACTACGCCGCCGCGCTCGAAGAGGTCATCCGCCTCAAGCCGTCCACGTCGAAGGGCCGTTACCTGCTCAAGGGCACGCTCGCGACCACGATGGGCCCCGGCATCCCGCTTGACATCGCCAAGACGCGTAACCTGACCGCGGAGGACGCGGCGTAGCACGATGCCGACCGGCCCGGTTCGGGGATAAGGGGGACGGACGGAATCGTGAACCCGCCGATCTATGTGTTCTCGCCGCCGTGGTTTGTTGTGGTGGCCCTGCTCGCGGTGGTCGGGCTGGGCTTGCACCGCATCGGGCGGCGGCTGGGCGACAAGGGCCGGCGCCGGCTGTTGTTGGGCGCGCTTGGCGCCAACTTCGTCTGCTTCGGGCTCTACATGTTCGGGCTGGCCACCACCGGGCTGTTCCCGGCTCATGTGGTCTACAACATGCCGTTGCAGCTATGTTCGCTGGTGACGTTCTCGCTGGGGCCAGCGATCATCTGGCCGTCCCGCCCGCTCAGGGGCTTTTGCTATTTCATCGGCTGCCTGACGGGGTTCTTGGCGTTGTTCTCACCTGCCCAAGGGATCGAGGGCGTTGGCGTGTTCTCGCCGCTTGCGATCGGGTTCTTCGGGTCGCATGGGCTGAACGTGGTGATCGGCGCCTTGATCGCCAGCTTGGGGCTGTACCGGCCCAGCTACCGGGAGGCGTTCAAGGCTCTTGGCTTGTTCCTGATCCTGGCGGTCGCCATGGCCGCCTTGAACTTGTCGCTGCGTTGGACGCTGCTGCCGCAGGCGAACTACTTCTACTTCTTCGACCCGGAGGGCGCGGAGATCTTGGTGGCTCTCCACAACCTGGTGGGTTTGCCGATCTTGTACCTGCTGCCCCTGATACCGGTGGCGGCGGGCGCCTTGGTTCTCCAAGCCGCCATCTACCGGAGCGTCTCACGCTTGGCTTCACGTTTGGCCGCGCCAACTCGCGCGGCACTGCCGGAGTTGTGACCGACCGGCCGACACCGCGGCCGGCCGGTCACGCCCTGTGGGGCGTCCCACCCGCACGCCCTACGCAGCCCACCTGAGGAGAACGAGGGTGGGCGCGCCGGGCGCTAAGCCTGGATCCACCGAGGATCGGTGGATCCAGGCTAAGCGGGATCCTCGGATTTCACTCGCCGCCGTAGGCGTCGCACACCGCCTTGTTGGCCCCGGGCAGGCCGTCTGGGACATACGAGCAGAGCGGCATGTAGGTGCCCTTGTAGACCTCCTCCGACAGCGCGGTGCGGTCGATAGACGCCGCGATCGCCTGACGGATGGCGAGCTTCTGCTCAGGTGTGTCGCCGGGCATGGTCTCGAGGTTGAACACGATGTAGCGGATCTCGCCGCCGGGGCCGTAGAGCACCTTGAGGGTGTCGACCTGTTCGAGGGCTTCGTAGTCGGTCGCGGTCAGCGAGCGCCAAACGACGTCGATCTCGCCGGACTCGATGTCGAGGCGCATGTTGTTCGACTCCTTGTAGTACGTCATCACGATCCCGCCGTTCTGTGGGGCAGGCTGGATGCCGCTGTAACCGGAGTACGCCTCGTACTCGACCACCTCGTTGATCTCGAAGGACACGATCCGGTACGGTCCGGCGAAGGCGTTGGCCGCGACGATCGCGTCGGATTCGGTGATCTCGGTCGCGGAGAACACCTCGTCGTCGACGATCGGGCCCACGGGCGAGGCGAGCACCTGCGTGAACGTCACGTCGTTGGGGCTCTTGAGGTTGAAGACCACCGTGTAGGGATCGGGCGCCTCGGTCGACTCCAGGTTGGCGAGCAGCGAGGAGGGGCCGTTCGGATCGGCGATCACTTGCTGGCGGTCGTAGGTGAACTTGACGTCGGCGGAGTCGAGTGTGTGGCCGTTGGCCCACTTCAGGCCCTGCCTCAGCTTGCACGTCAGCTGCATCCCGTCTGCGGAGAACTCGCAGCTTTCGGCCATCTCCGGCTGCGGTGTGACCTCGCCCGGCTTGAACGCCATCAGCATCGGGTACACGTTGTACTGCACCAGATAGGAGGCGTTGTCGTAAGAGTAGGCCGGGTCGAGCGCGGTGACCTTGTCAGTGGTGCCGATCTTGACGATGGCGTTCGGGTCGCCGTCCTTCTGCAGCAGAGGGAAGCGGAGTTGGAACGAGGCGTCCATCGTCTCCTCGACGCCTGTCATGGCCGTGGACGCGACGCTGACCAGCCGTCCTTGGAGCAGCGGCAGGGTGGACAGGTGCTTGGCCAGCTCCACCTGGGTCTCCTCGATCGTGGCGGCGCGGGTCTCGGGGTTGGTGTCGGTCCGCTCCTTGGCCAGCAGCGCTTGGACGGTCGCGTCGTCGAACCGGTTGACCAGGAAGTTCTCTTTCTCGAAGAACGGGGTCAGGTAGTTGTCCGGATCGGGGAAGTCGGGGTACCAGCCCAGTTGGTACAGCGGGTAGTCGTCGACGCGCTGCACGGCGTAGGTGGTCCACTCCGTGGACTGGAGTTCGACCTTGAACAGGCCGGTCGCCTCAAGCTGCTGCTTGATCAGCCCATACTCCTGGTCGGAGGAGTCTCCGTAGTGGTCGGGGTTGTATTGCAGGGACAGGGTGACCGGGGTGGCGACGCCGGCGGCCGCGAGGATCGACGCGGCGTCCTTGAGGGTCGCCGTTCCGTCGGTGGGGCTGGTTGAGCCGCCTGAACTGGTGGGCGCGGTGGTTTCGCGCTTGGAGCTGCCGCAGGCGGCGAGGCTGGCTGCGGTGAGCGCGGCGATAGCCGCGACAGCCGCGAGTTTCCTAGTGTTGCGCATTGATTCGAGTCCCATCTTTCGGTTTCTAGCCAGGGCGTCAAGCCAACGAATGGACGATGCCGTGCCCGCTTTCGGCGGAACGCCGCCACCTCTTTAGGCGACCTGGGTGAACAGGCCAATGCTAAACGCTTGAGCGTCTCCGCGGCGCGTGTTTTGCAATTCTGCAACAAGAAGGAAACACGGTGGATCCCTTGGCGCGCCGTCCGCGGCCGTGGGCGCCGGCGCCCATGGCCGCGCTGGGCGGTCCCGGCCGTCGCGCAGCCGGGCGCAGACCCGAGCGATATTCTGGGCTGTCATGACCACAAGCCCGATCGATCCGACAGCCACCGAGTCTTGGGCCCTGTTGCGTGACCACATCCAGCAACTCGCCGCCGCGGGGATTGACCTGCGGCGGTGGTTCGCCGAGCAGCCGAATCGGTCCAGCGACTTCACTTTGCAGGCCGCTGACCTGCGCGTTGACTTGTCGAAGAACCTGGTCCAGCCGGAGACCCTGCGGCTGTTGGTGGCGCTGGGCCGCGAGGTGGGGCTTGAGGGGCGCGTCGCGGCGATGTTCGCCGGGGCGCGCGTCAACGTGACCGAGGACCGGGCGGCGCTGCACACCGCGCTCCGGCGGCCGGCCGACGCGCCCCCGCTGGTGGTCGACGGGCAGGACGTGGGCGCGGATGTGCAAGCGGAGTTGGACAAATTCCTAGGTTTCGCCGAGGACGTGCGCGCCGGCCGGCACGTCGGGGCCACGGGCAAGGGCATCACCACGGTGGTGAACATCGGGATCGGCGGCTCAGATCTCGGCCCCGCGATGGTCTACCAAGCCCTGGCTGAGTGCCACGGGCCAATCAAAGCCGTCTTCGTGTCTAACGTGGACCCGTCCGATCTGGGCGACGCGCTGGTCGCCCTGGACCCTGAGACCACGTTGTTCGTGGTCGCGTCGAAGACCTTCACCACCCTCGAGACCCTCACCAACGCGCGGCTCGCCCGCGCCTGGCTGCTGGAGATGCTGAGCGCGCGGGGGGTTGTGACCAGCGCGGAGACCGCGGCCGCGGCTGTCGCGCAGCACTTCGTGGCCGTGTCGACCGCGCGGGACAAGGTGGCCGCGTTCGGGATCGACCCCGCCAAGGCGTTCGGCTTTTGGGACTGGGTGGGCGGTCGCTACTCGGTGGACTCCGCGATCGGCACGGTCCTGGCGATCACCCTGGGCCCCACCGTGTTCCGGGAGTTCCTCGCCGGGTTCCATGCGATC
>JAITLE010000068.1 GCA_031278075.1 Bifidobacteriaceae bacterium
TCCCCAGCACGGGAGGGACGCTGCGCGGCCTGCTGCCCGGCCTGCGGTCCGGCCTGCGATCCGGCCTGCGGCTTGCTGGTTTGGCCCGCGCCGGCCGAGACGCCCTGGGCAGGAGTCGCCTGCGGGCGTGCGGCCTCGGCGACGCGCTGCGGCGCCTCGACGCGGGAGTCGTCCCCCACCCGGGACGCGACCACCTCGCCCGGGGCGCCCGCGGCGGCGGCCGCACGGCGCGGCCGACGCGCCCCGGCCGTGGCTTCTAGATCCATCTTCACCAGATTCGCCGCCTCGGCGGCCCGGGCGGCGCGATCGGTCGCCTCGTTCCCGCCAGAGCGGCGTGGGCGGCGCCCCGCGTCCGCGCGGTGTTCCACCGGGGCGGGGGCGACGGGATCGTGCGTCGAAGCGCCGACCGCGGCGATCAGATCTGCCTTGCGCATGCGTGACGTGCCCTTGATGCCCATCGACGCGGCCAAGGACTGCAACTCGGCGAGACGCAGAGAACCAAGTGGGGGCAGCTTCGCATTTGTGGTTGTCACGTGAAGAACCTTCGTTAGTCGGTTGGCGGACCTGCGGGTGCGCGTGATTGCGCCACCAACTCCAGTCCTGGATTGAGCGACCGGCCAATGCGCCTCAACAAGGTGCGATACGGGGCTCGAAAAGACATATTAGCACCCATCGGGCACGGCTCTGACGAGCGTCAGCAACTCCGGCAGCTCACTGATCACCACGTCGGCGCCGGCGGCGCGCAACGCCGAAGCTAAGGCGCCTCGGTCCACGCCGACCACCAGGCCAAACCCTCCGGCGCGGCCGGCTGCGACGCCTGAGATCGCGTCCTCGACCACCACCGCCCGGCTGGGCGCGCTGCCCAGCTGAGCCGCGGCGTATTCAAAAGTTTCAGGCGAGGGCTTGCCCGCCAACCGCTCCGCGCCGGCCACCTCGCCGTCCACCACCAGCTCGAAACACGCGAGCAGACCAGCCGCGCGGAGCACCGGCGCGGCGTTCTTGGAAGATGAGACGACCGCGAGACGGTAGCCCCGAGAAGCCAACACGCCGAGCACTTCGACGGTCCCGGGGTACGGCGCCGCAGGCGCCGTCTCGAGGACACGCTGGAACTCGGCGTTCTTCAGGTTGCCGAGCGCCCCGATCGAGCCGAAGCCGGGCGGGTCGTCGACCGAGCCCAGCGGCAACGCGATGCCACGGGACTCGGTCACGCTCGCGACACCCTCGAAACGCGGCTTGCCGTCGATGTGGCGGAAGTAGTCGTCCTCCGAATAAGGCGGCGCCACGCCCCGCCGTTCGAAGAAGTCGCCGATCGTCTTGGCCCAAGCGCGCCGGTGCAGGGCGGCGGTGGGGGTCAAGACCCCGTCGAGATCGAACAGGACCGCGTCGAGAGAGCCCAGGCTGGTCATGGCTCAGTCGAGGCGCGCCACGACGCCGCCGCGCTCCGCGATTCCCACGGCGCGCCAGCGCCAACCAGCGGGCTCAGGGACCGCGGCCGGATCGGTGGTCAGAACCAGGACCGCGGGACCCGCGCCGGAGATCACCGCGGCGAACCCCGCGGCCCGCAGTTCGGCGACCAATTCGGCGGTCCGGGGCATGACCTCAGCGCGGTACGGCTGATGCAGCCGGTCCTCCGTGGCCTGAAGGAGCAACGCCGGATCGGACGCGATGGCGTGCACCAGGAGCGCCGCCCGGGAAGCGTTGAACACCGCGTCCCGGTGCGGCACCCGCGCTGGCAGAGCGGCCCGCGCCACGGAAGTGGCCAACGTGAAATCAGGCAGCAGCACCACAACGCGCAGATCGGGGTGGACCGCGAGTCGCGCCGCCCCCGCCGCAGAGCCGTCCGAACTCATCCAAGCCACCGTGGCCCCCCCGAAGACAGCCGGCGCGGCGTTGTCCGGGTGCCCCTCGAAGTCGGTCGTCAACCGGAAGACCCGGCCCGCGTTCATCACCGCAGGGTTCGCGATCAGACCGCGCGCGATCAGCGCCCCAGCCGCCACCGCGGAAGCCGAGGAGCCCAGCCCCTTCGACTGCGGGATCGCGTTGACGCAGCTCAGCTCCAAGCCGACCGGCGGCGCGCCGGCGATCTCCAGCGCCCGCTGAGCGGCGCGCACCACCAGGTGACGGCCGTCGGTCGGAAGCTCGCCCGCGCCTTCGCCGACCACGCTGACACGGCTCGGACCGGACACAGCGCGAGCCTCGACGCGGTCCCACAAGTCCAGCGCCAAGCCCAAAGAGTCGAAGCCCGGACCCAGGTTCGCGCTGGTGGCGGGCACCTCGACCCGCACATGGTCCGCCGCGAACCGCATTGGGCTACTCGCCTTCGACCCTGATCACGCCGGCGACCGCCGCCACGGTGGGCTCAGCCCTCAGGGCTGCGGCGACGCGTCGCAGCGCGCGTTCGGGCGCTTTGTGGGTGACCACGGTCAAAGTGGCCAGCTCCACCCCGTTGGCGCCGTCGCCCGCAGTCTGGCGGACCGTCTCGATCGACACGCCGTGGGCGGCGAACACCCGCGACACGCCCGCCAGCACTCCCGGCTGGTCCTTGACGAGCAATCTCAACTGGAAGCGGGTCGCCGCCGCGCCCGCCGGCAACGCCGGCAAGGCCAAGTAGGTGGACTCGCCCGGCCCGCGGCCGCCGGCGACCCGGTGACGCGCCACGGTCACCAAGTCGCCCACGACGGCCGATGCCGTCGGCCGGCCCCCAGCGCCACGCCCGTAGAACATCAACTCGCCCGCCGCCTCGGCGTGGACATAGATCGCGTTGAACGCCCCGTGGACGGAGGCGAGCGGGTGGTTCTCGGCGACCAGAGCGGGGTGGACCCGGGCGATCACGCCCTCGGACCCGAGCCGCTCGACGATCGCGAGGAGTTTGATCACGTGGCCGGTGGCGCGGGCCGCGGCCACATCCGCGGCGGTGATCTTGGTGATCCCCTCGCGGTACACGTCCGCCGCCGAGATCCGCGTGTGGAACGCCAACGACGCTAGAATCGCGGCCTTCGAGGCCGCGTCGTAGCCCTCGATGTCCGCCGTCGGATCCGCTTCCGCATAGCCCAACTCCTGGGCCTGGCGGACCACCGTGTCGAAGTCCAGCCCCTCCAAGGTCATCCGGTCCAGCACATAGTTGGTGGTCCCGTTGACGATCCCCAGGATCCGGGTGATCGTGTCGCCGGCGAGCGACTCCCGGATCGGGCGGACGATCGGGATCGCCCCGCCCACCGCGGCCTCGTAGTACACCTCGACGCCGGCACGCCGGGCGGCATCGTACAACTCCGGCCCGTGCGAACCGAGCAGCGCCTTGTTGGCGGTCACCACCGACGCGCCGGAGGCCACCGCCGCGAGCATCGCGGAGCGGGCCGGCTCGATCCCGCCCATCAGCTCCACCACCACGTCGGCGCGGGTCGCGAGCGACAGCGCGTCCGTGGTGACGAGATCCGCGGCGAGCCCCATGTCCGGCCCAATCTCGGTCAAGTCCTTGACCGCCACCCCGACCAACTCCAAAGGCGCGCCCACCCGGGACGCCAGGTCGGCGGCTGAGGATTGGAGCAGCTTGACGACCTCGCTGCCGACGGTGCCGCAACCGAGCACCGCGACACGCACGGGCGGATTGGAAGAACTCAAGGTGACTCCTTATCGGATCTGGTCTGGGGCTGCCCTAAGCGTACAGGTCGCGGGCCAGCAGGTCGGCTTGGGTCTCGCGCCTGACCAGCACCTCCGCCAGGCCGTCTTTGACTGCCACGATCGGCGGCCGCGGCGTCTGGTTGTAATTGGACGCCATCGAATGGCAATAGGCGCCCGTCACGGGGACCGCGAGGAGATCGCCGGCGGCGATGTCGGCCGGCAAGTATTCGTCATGGACCACAATGTCACCGGATTCGCAATGTGTCCCGACCACTCTGGACAGTTGCGGCGGCGCGTCAGAGCGCCTGGACGCGAGGGTCGCGGAGAACTCCGCCCCGTATAGCGCGGTGCGGATGTTGTCGCTCATGCCGCCGTCCACCGAGACATA
>JAITLE010000070.1 GCA_031278075.1 Bifidobacteriaceae bacterium
TCCTGACGCTAAGAGCACAAGACAAACACAGAGGAGACCCAATGGCGAGGCCAGACAAGGTGGCGGCGGTCGAAGAGATCCGCCGCAACGTGGCTCAGTCCGAGGCGACCATGCTGACCGAGTACCGCGGGCTCACGGTCGCAGACCTGAAGGCGCTGCGCCAGGCTCTTGGTGGTGGCGCCACCTACAGCGTGGTCAAGAACACGTTGGCGAAGATCGCCATCGGCGAGGAGGGTGTCACCGGCCTCGACGAGGCCTTGACGGGGTCGACCGCCGTCGCGTATGTGCGTGATGATCCGGTCGCCGCGGCGAAGGTCTTGCGCGAGTTCGCGCGGACCCACCGCTCGTTGGTGATCAAGGGCGGCATCTTCGAGGGCCGCGCCCTCACAGCAGAAGATGTGGGCAAGCTCGCGGACATGGATTCGCGGGATGTGACGCTGGCCAAGCTGGCCGGCGTGTTGAAGGCGTCGCTGTTCCAGGCGGCGCGCTTGTTCGCGGCCCCCGCCTCGCAGGCGGTCCGCACCATCGACGCCCTGCGGGAAAAGCAGGAGTCAGCGGCCTGATCGGCCCGAAAACCAACAACACGGCCGATCCGACGGCTGGCATCCAAAGAAAGGTACCGAAAAATGGCAAAGCTCAGCACCGACGAGCTGATCGAGCAGTTCAAGCAAATGTCCCTGATCGAACTCTCCGAGTTCGTCAAGGAATTCGAGAAGGTCTTCGAAGTGACCGCGGCCGCGCCCGCCGCCGTGGCGGTCGCCGCCGGCCCCGCTGTTGTCGAAGCGGAGCCGGAAGAGGAGCAGACCGAGTTCGACGTGATCCTCGACTCGTTCGGCGACAAGAAGATCCAGGTCATCAAGGTGGTCCGCCAGCTCACATCGTTGGGTCTCGCCGAGGCGAAGGCCCTGGTCGAGGCCGTCCCGAGGCCAGTCCTCGAGCGGGCCAACAAGGAAGCCGCGGAGAAGGCGAAAGCGGCTCTCGAAGAGGCCGGCGGCACCGTCACCGTGAAGTGACTTCTGGGGGCCGGGTCAGTCGTCGTAGTGCATGGCGGCCTCCTCCGCGGAGAACGCCAGCCCGTCCAGGCCGTCGTCTTGGGCGAACACGTCGGCGACCCGGCCCTCCGTCATCGCTTCTAGACGGCCCGCGCGGGCCCAGTCAACTAATTCCCCTGTCAATTCCCACACTTCGGGCTCCTCGCTGTCGAGGCGCTCGGTGAGCGATTCGACCTCCCCCTCCCGGACCAGGCGGCGCGCTTCGACCGGTTCGTATTCGGGCGGGTCGTAGCCGGTGTCCAGCGGGTCGATCCCGCCCGGGGTCAACAAGTCAGCGGCGGTGTTCTGGGCCGCGTCGAACGGGGGATCCAAGGGTGCGTCGGTGAAGCGAGCCATGCCGACCAGTCTCTACCCTGGAGCCTATGCTCCCGCCGCTTGACCCTGCCCGTCTCACCGAGGCGCTGGTCGCCCAGGGTCCGTTCGCGGGCGTCACGGTGGTTGGCCGGACCGGCTCCACCAACGCCGACCTCCTGGAAGCCGCCGCGACCGCGCCGCATTTGACCGCGTTGGTCGCGGAACATCAGACTCTGGGCCGGGGCCGCCACCACCCGGGCGAGGCCGTCCCCCGCCGCTGGGTGGCTCCGCCGCGCAGTTCCCTGCTGGTCTCGGTGTTGTTGCGTCCGCCTAGCCCGCCGCCATCTCCGCCGACCCTGTTGCCGCTCGCCTTCGCCTTGGCCGCGATTCGCGCCGTCGACTTGATCTTGCCGGGCCGCCTGGCCTTGAAATGGCCCAATGACATCGTCGCGCCGCACCCCGCCGTCCAGTTCCGCCAAAAGGTGGGCGGCGTGTTGGCCGCGTTGGCGCCCACCGGCGAGTTGGTGATCGGGCTCGGTCTGAACGTCCACCAAACGTCCGCTCAACTCGCCGACATCTCGCCGCCCGATGCCGTCCGCCCACCCGCACCCGGCCGTCCCGCTTTGGCGGACGCGCCCGAGGTGGCTGGGGCGGATGGCGGTGTCCCCGCGGACGCGCCCGCGACGTCGGCCGCGTCGTTGGCGACACTGGGCGCTCCCGACGTGGACCGGACCTGGCTCGCGATCGCCTACCTGGCGGCCGCCGCGGACCAGAGCGAACGCTGGGCGAGGGGAGAGCGCGGGCTGGTGGACGGCATCGTGCGGCGGATGGAAACGCTGGGCCGCCAAGTGATCGCCCGACTGCCGGGCGGTGATGTGATCCGGGGGACTGCGCAGCGGCTCGCGGGCGACGGCGCGTTGATGCTGGTCACAGGCTCGGGCGCGATTCGGCGCGTGGACGCGGCCGAAGTCGTCTGAAATCGGCGCCACGCGACGCCGCGGGCGTGCCTTAGAGTGATTGGTTGATGGAGGAGGACCGACTGCGCCGACTGAGCCGGGGCGAGTACTCGACGGCCCGGGACCGGGCCGCCATGATCGCGGGCGCCCCGGTGCTGTACACGCTGGCGCAGGTCCAAGAGATGACCGCGGTGAGCCGCGATTACCTCCAGTCTTTCCTGAGGTCCATGGGCCTGCCCACGCCGGCGGAGGACCAGGCCGCGTTCAGCGTCCGCGACGTCGACGCGATCATCTCATCGCACGAGGTGACCGAATACGGAGTGCTCGGGCCGCAGACCGAGATCCAACTGTTGCGTGCCGTCTCGCACACGGCGGAACGTCTCGCTTGGTGGCAGTTCGAATCGTTGGTGGACGATGCCGCCGACCGCTACTCGCTCGACGCGGCGTCCGCGCGACTAGTCGTGTTGGACAAGATCGCGGACCTGGCGGACATCTTCGAAGCCCAGATCACGTACGCCTGGCGGCGGCACCTGTCCCGGTTGATCATGCGGATCGGCGACGCGGTCGGGGAGATCGGCGCCGACGGGGGCGGGCCCGCGCCCGAGGCGCTGCCCCTGGAGCGCGCCGTGGCCTTCGCGGACTTGGTCGGCTACACGGCGATCTCCGCCAAGCTGAACGCCTCGGATCTTGACATCATGGTGCAAGCGTTCATGCGCCAGTGCCGCGATCTGGTGTCCAGGGGCGGCGGTCGGGTCGTCAAGGAACTGGGCGACGGAGTCATGTTCGTCACCGACGAGCCGCGCCGTGCCGCTGAGATAGCGCTGGATGTGGCCGAACAGATCGGCCGCGACGGGGCGATCCCGCCCGCCCGGGTGGGTCTGGTCTGGGGTCGCGTCCTGGGCCGGTTCGGGGATGTGTTCGGGCCGTCCGTGAATCTGGCGTCGCGGCTGAGCGCTCTCGCGGCGCCCTCGGAGGTGCTGGTGGACGCCGCCACCGCCCAGACAGTCGTGGACGGGACGCGGATCAGCGCGGTCCCGTTGGGGGACACCGTGGTGGCGGGGGTCGGACCGGTCACGCCATACCGGTTGACACGCGAGGAGAGTCCGGCCGGCCCACGCTGAGCTAGCCCCGGACTAGCCCCAGACGAGCCCCAGACGAGCCCCAGCACTGGTGGCCTGTCCACCCAGTTCAGGGCGTCGCGGACCGCGTCATCCCGATCCGGCTCGCCTGGCGCGGCGCGCGACAGCGGCCGAGGAGCTAATCCGCCCCGCCCGGAGTCCGTCCCGAGAGCCGCTCAGCGCGGGCCAGTTTGGCGGCCACCTCGCGCAAAGCCACGGCCGCGGCGCTCGCTGGTGCGGCCAGCACCACGGGTTCGCCCGCGTCGCCACCCTCACGGACCGCCTGGTCCAACGGGATCTGGGCGAGCAACGGCACCTCCACGCCGGACGCCTCACTCAAGTTCGCGGCCACGCGGGCGCCACCCCCCTCCCCGAAGATCGCCAACCGCCCGCCGTCGGGCGTCTCCAACCAACTCATGTTCTCCACCACGCCCAGGATCGGCTGTTTGGTCTGCAAGGCCAGGGCGCCGGCGCGTTGGGCCACCTCGGCGGCGGCGGGCTGCGGCGTGGTCACCACCACCAGGGCGGCGCCGGGGATCAGCTGGCCGATCGACAGGGGCACATCACCGGTCCCGGGCGGCAGGTCGATCAACAACACGTCGAGATCGCCCCACACCACGTCGGTCAGGAACTGGCTGACCGCCCTGTGCAGCACTGGCCCGCGCCACACCACCGGCTGGCCGGGCGGCACCAGCATCCCCATGGAGAAGACCTTCACGCCGCGGGCCACTGGCGGCAAAACAGAGTCGCCGACCTGGGTCGGATCGGTCTCCACTCCCAGCATCCGCGGCATCGAGAACCCTTGGATGTCGGCGTCCAGGACGCCAACCGCGTACCCGAGGTCAGCGAACGCGACCGCCAGGTTGGCGGCGACAGAACTCTTGCCCACACCACCCTTGCCTGACGCGATGGCGATCACCGCGGTGCGGGAGGCGGGCTGAGCGAACGGCACCGCCTTGGCGGGTCCGCCGCGCAGCTTGTCCATCAGCGCCTGGCGCCGTGGCGCGTCCATCACCCCGAGCCGGACCGTCACCAGGCCCACACCTCCGAGCGCTGCCAGGGCTCGTTTGACATCCGCTTCAAGCTGGTCTTTGAGCGGGCAGCCGGGCACGGTCAACAAGATCTCCACGGTGACCGCGCCGGCAGGTCCCACTTCGATGGATTCGACCATGTCGAGGTCCGTGATGGGGCGGCGGATCTCCGGATCGATGACTGTGGCGAGCGCTTTGCGGATCTGGGCTTCGGTCGGTGTTGGCACGGGCGCCTATTCTACTTGTCCCGCCCATCTAGGGCCGTTCCCGGATCTGGGGGGACGGAATCGTCCACTGGGGCTGCTGGCGGCGCGGCGGCCCGCGCGGCAGACGGTGGGGCGTCCACCGCGACGGCTGGCGGCGTCGTCCTCAATCGTTCCAACTGGTCTAAGAAGTCGCGCAACTCACCGCGGACGAAGTCCCGGGTCGCCACGTCCTGGAGGGCGATACGCAACGCGGCGACCTCCCGGGCGAGGTATTCGGTGTCTGCGAGGTTACGCTGCGCTTGGATCCGGTCCCGGTCGGCGGTGACGCGGTCGCGGTCGTCCTGGCGGTTCTGCGCCAGCAGAATCAACGGCGCGGCGTAAGAGGCCTGCAGCGACAACGCCAACGTGAGCACCGTGAAGCCGTATTGGGAGGAGTCGAAGCGCAGCCGGGTGGGCGCATAAGAGTTCCAAGCCAGCCACAGGAGGCAGAAAACTGTCATCCAAACCAAGAAGCGTGGCGTGCCCATGAAACGGGCTATCGCCTCCGCGCCGCGTCCGAACACATCCGACGACCGGTTGTCGCGTTTGCGGTCGAACCAGGAGCGGCGCCTATCCCGTGGGGTGTCCAACCGGTCGGCCATGGCTCACCTCCTCGGCGGGTCCCAGGGACAGGTCGGTGACGTCGTCGTCGCCGGAACGCCAGTCGTCGGGCAACAGGTGGTCCAGGACGTCATCTGCGGACACCGCCCCCAGCAGGCGCCGGTCGCGGTCCACCACGGGCAGCGCGATCAAGTTGTAGGTCGCCATGAGGCGGGTGACGCGGCCGAGCGGGTCGTTTGGCGCCAAGGATTCGATGTCCGTGTCGATGATCGAGCCGATCGCCTGGTGCGGCGGTTCACGCAGCAGCGCCTGGATGTGCGCCACGCCCACGAGCCGGCCCGTCGGCGTCTCGTTCGGGGGACGTGTCACGAACACCATCGACGCCAGCGCCGGCGACAAGTCCTGGCGCCGGACCGCCGCGAGCGCCTGCGCGATCGGCGTCTCCGGGGGCAGAATCACCGGCTCGGTCGTCATCAAGCCGCCCGCGCTGTGCTCGCCGTAGGCGAGCAGCCGCCGCACATCTTGCGCTTCCTCGGGTTGCATCAACGCCAGCAGCACCGCCGCCTCGTTCTCGGGGAGTTCTAGGATCAGGTCTGTCGCGTCGTCGGGTTCCATCGCTTCCAACACGTCGGCCGCGCGCGCCCGGCCCAGGTGTGCGATGATCTGCAGCCTGTCCTCGTCGCCCAGTTCCTGCAGCACGTCGGCGAGCCTGTCGTTGTCGAGGGCCGCCGCCACCTCCAGCCGCCGCGCCTTCGGCATGTCATGCATCAGGTCCGCCATGTCCGGCGGTTTGATGTCCCCCCAGGACGCCATCAGCTGCCCCACGCCCTGCACGCCTGCCTGTCCCGCCAGATCGGGCACGTCCAGCACTTCCAGCAGTTCGGTTTTCCCCCGCCGCCGTCCGATGCCGCGCGGTGACGCCCCGAGCCGCACGAACAGTTGGGTGACCTCCCAGTCGCCACGTAAGGGCGCATGTGATTCAAGGGCGACGTCTTCGACGATCGCGGCGCCGCCGTCTTTCAAGGTGATGCGCCGGTCTAACAGTTCCCCGACGACGAGCGTCTCATTGGGGCGTTGCTCGAAGCGTCGCATGTTGACCAACCCGGTCGAGACGATCTGCCCTGCGTCGACTGACACCACGCGCGTGAACGGCAGGAACACCCGGCGTTTCCCGGGAACTTCGACCACTAAGCCGATGGCTCGCGGCCGTTCCTTGACGCCGATGGTGACGACCACGTCGCGCGCCCAGCCGACCCGGTCCCCGATCGGGTCGAAGACGGGAGTTCCTGCGAGGCGCGCCACGAAGACACGGCGCGAAGGGTTCACGACCCAAGCCTAGAACACGCGGCAAAACCTTCTCCGTTCTGAGTTCTCCCGGACGCCGCGCTTGGGCGCGGCGTCCGGGACGTGTGCCGCCCAGGGCGGGTCGCCGAACAACCCGGGAACGACGAGATCCACCAGGTAGCCGAAACCTCTGCGCCTGAACCGAGTCTCGCCTACTCGGGGCGCCTCTAGCCGATGGCGGCCATCCACTCCTCGATGGCCGCGGCGCGGCGGGGCAACGCCGCCGAAAGGTTCTCAGCGCCGGCGGCGGTTATCAGGATGTCGTCCTCGCAGCGGCAACCGATCCCCCGGTACTCCTCGGGGACCGCGAGGTCTTCCGGCTTGAAGTACAGACCTGGCTCGATCGTGAAGACCATACCCGCTTCAAGGCGGCCGTCCAGGTAGAGCGCGGCCCTGCTCGCCGCGCAATCATGCACATCGAGGCCCAGGTGGTGGGACGTGCCGTGAACCATCCAGCGGCGGTGTTGCTGGCCTTCGGGGCTCAGCGCCTCCGCGGCCGTCACCGGGAGCAACCCCCACTCTTCGAGGCGTTCGGCGATGACGCGCATCGCGGCATCGTGCACGTCCCTGAAGAGGTTTCCGGGGCGGGCGGCGGCGAACGCGGCGTCGGCGGCATCGACCACCGCTTCCCAGACGCGGCGCTGGACTGCGCTGTAGCGGCCGGAGACGGGGATGGTGCGGGTGATGTCGGCGGTGTAGAGCGAGTCGACCTCCACTCCCGCGTCGAGGAGCAGCAGGTCACCGGGGCGGACCGGGCCGTTGTTGCGAATCCAGTGCAGAGTGGTGGCGTGGGGGCCCGCGGCGGCGATGGTCTCGTAGCCCACCCCGTTGCCGTCCAGGCGGGCGCCGGCTTCGAAGCTGGTCTCGACCGCGCGCTCGCCCAGGGCGATGGCGTCCGGGAGGGCGCGCACCACCCGTTCGAAGCCTTTGATCGTGGCGGCCACGGCGCGGCGCATCTAGGCGACCTCGTATGCGTCCTTGACTAGGCGGAGCTCGGATGCGGCCTCGGCCAGGCGGGCGTCCGGATCCTCAGTCGGGCCGGCGGGCGGGTCTGCGGGCGGCGGGCCGGCCTCCGCGCGGACCTGCTCCACCAACTCGGCGACCGTCTGGTCTGCGTCTTTGATGATCCGGAGTTGGACCTGGCCGGCGTCCTTCGCCAGGGCGTCGCGGAGCTGGTCGCGGTGTTCGGCGCGGATTCCGGTCTGGGCGGCGATCTCGGCCAGGCTTGGCCGGCGGCCCACCCAGAATTCGCCGTAGCGGGCGTCGGAATAGAACTCGGCGGTGTCGCGGGTGGCGGCGGGCCGGAAATAGAGGACGGCTTCGTGGGTGGCCTCGCCGCTGGCCAGCGCCCTCTCGGTGTCTGGGAGCGGCTCGAGGACCAGGACCGCGTCTGGTTCGAGGTCCGTCCCGAGGCCTGTCAGGTGCGCGAACGCGCTGTGCGCCCGGAAACGATAATCCGTGTCGTTGGATCGGGTCTTGAGCTGCCCGGCGGGGAAGACCAACCTGTCGCCGGGGAACTCGCGGCCCAACCGGTCGCGCCGCGCCGCAGCGTGATCTGCGCTGGGCCGCCGCTCCATGGCGCCCGCGTCAGGGGCGATGGGACCCCAGTCGCGGGCCATGAAATCCCGGAAGGCCTGTGATTGAGGGCGCCTGGAGCGGTTGTCGTTGCGTTCGCTGATGGGTTGGTCGGCCACGGTCACACCTTAGCCTCGATCCACCGATCCTCGCCTACTGCGCCGCTCGCCAGCTAGGCACGCCCATCGCACCCGTCTAGTGCTTCCCTGCGGCGATCATCGGTGGATCCAGGCTTAGCCGCGCAGGACCCCCGGCTGACAGAATTGGCGGATGCGGATCGATCTCCACGCCCACTCCAACGCCTCGGACGGGACGGAGCCGCCCGCGGTGGTCGTGGCGGCCGCGCAGGCCGCCGGCTTGGACGCGGTCGCCTTGACCGACCACGATTCCGCCGCAGGTTGGGAAGAGGCGGCCCAGACGGCCGATGCCGTCGGGATCGCGCTGGTCAGAGGCATGGAAATGTCAGCTAGGCACTTGGGCGTCACGGTCCACTTGCTGTCCTATTTGCATGATCCGACCTACCCGCCGCTGGTCGCCGCCCTCGAGCGGGTGCATGCCGCGCGGCGCGAACGGGCGCAAGCGATGGTTGAGCGGCTCGCGCGCGACTATCCGATCGACTGGGAGAGCGTCGCCAGGCGCGCTGCCGGCGGGGCGCCAGTGGGGCGGCCCCATATCGCGGACGAGTTGGTCGCGCTCGGCGCCGTGCCCAGCCGAAGCGCCGCGTTCGAGCGGTTGCTCCATCCCCGCGGACCGTATTACGTGCGCTATTGGGCGGTAGCTGCCCAGGACGCCATCGGCCTGATCCGCGCCGCCGGCGGCGTGCCCGTGTTCGCGCACCCTGGCGCGACCGGGCGGCAGCGCTTGGTGGGGGACGACGGCATCGTCCAGATGCACGATGCCGGGTTGTTCGGTCTGGAGGTGCGGCACCGTGACAATCCGCCTGAGCAGCGCGTTCGCTTGACAGCTCTGGCGCGGCGGCTCGGTCTGGCCGTGACGGGCGGGTCGGACTATCACGGCGCCGGCAAGGCCAACCGGTTGGGGGAGAACCTGACCGCGCCTGAGGTGTTTCGGGAGATCATCGCGCTGGGCGCGTTGCCGCTGGTGGGGCGCGCGCCGCTGGATGGCTGAGCGGGCGAGGGCGGGCGTGCCGACCGCGGTCGGCGGGCTGGTGCGCTCTGACCGGGTCGGGCATGTGGGGGTTCGCGCCTGCTGGCTGTGCCGCTCGGGCGGCGCGCTTGGGATGCGGGCAAGCCCCGGCGACGGGTCCGGGCGACAGTGCTGGGCAGCATAATTGAGGCGTGGGTTCGCCGCCGCCTGGTCAGGACGATGACCGGCCCTGGACATCCGTCCGCGGGCACGGTTACTGGCGCTCGCCCACGCCGCGGCCGCCGGTGAACCCGAGCGCCGCGACCGGTTCCGGCGGCGGCGTCCCGGGCCAGGGATCTGCGGGCGGGGGCCGGTATCCCGGGGGCGGAGGGGCGCCTGGAGCGGCGGGTCAGCCCGGAGCCGGGCAGTATCCTTCCGGGTCCGGTCATGCGCCGTGGGATTATCCGCCGGCGGGGCCCGGCGTGAATTGGCCGGGCGGCACTCCACCGGGCGGCGGGGCCTACCCGCCGCACGCGACCGGGCGAGGCGGCGCGAGCCCGGCGGGCGCCGGCCCAGGCGGGGCCGCGTTCGGCGACCGCGGGTGGTATTCCGGCGGGTCGGGAGGCTGGGAAGACACTTACCCGGGCGGGGCCGGATATCCTGGCGGGCCGCCGGGCCCGGGCGGGGCCTATCCCGGCGGCACGATCCGCCCGGGCACCTCGCAACCCGGTGACTACCGGGCTGCCCGGGACTATTGGGACGTGCGCTGGGGCGCGGCTGAGGCTTACCCGGGGTCTGGGGCGGCGCATGTCTATCCGCAGTGGCAGCCCGCGCGGGCGCCCAGGTGGCGCGGGACGGTCATGAGGCTGCTCGCAGTCGTGGTCGCGACTGCGTTGACCATGAGCCTGGTGCGTGTGGTGTGGGACGCGATGACTCCTGACCGCCTCGATGTCCCCGTGCCGGAAAACGTCGCCGTTCAAGCCAACGGGTTGCCCATGGGATACGAGTATGCGGGCACAACCGGTGGACGGGGAGACGAGTTGGTGTGTGGCGCGATCTCCTGGGAGGTGATCGGCGAGACCCCGGACGGCGGCCCGGAGGCGGCCGTGGCGGCGATCGACCTGCTTTCCTCGATGACAGGGCTGACCATCTCGCCGGCCGACGAGATCCAGTGGGCGACTGTTGAGTTCACGATCGAGTTTGTCTCGCCTGCGGAGATCGTCGCCGCCGCTGGTGACAGTGGCGGCGAGGGCGAGGCGATCGGACTGGCCATCACAACTCATGGCACGTTCGGCATCACGGATTCAGAGATCCTCTTGAACGAGCCCTACTTCGAGGCCGCTTTGCGGTCCGCCTCTGATGAGGCGGTCCTCGTGGTGTTGCACGAGCTGGGCCATGCTCTGGGTCTTGGCCATTCCGACGACCCGGATTCGCTGATGTATCCGCTCATCTCCGCGCGTACGCACATCACTGACGCGGATGTGGTCGCCTTCAACGCCGCAGCTCCTGACTGTTGGTGAGCCGCCTCGTGCCCGTGGGCGTGGCCCCGCGGGTCAGGCCCCGACCCGCACTCCAGCCCGGCGACCACCGCGCCAAACGGGCGGGCCAGCCGCGGAGCGGGGCGCGGAAGTCTACATTCCTCGTCTCTGGCGGGAGAAGTGTAGGAATGGTCAAGCCCGCCCGGAGTGGCGTCAACCGGCCTGGAACCGTCGCGGGGCGCTGACCTGCGGAAACACTCCCATGGGGGGTTCGTGGTCAACACGCGGGCCCCGGGGCGGGGCGCGGAAGTCTACACTTCTCGTCTCTGGCGGGAGAAGTGTAGGAATGGTGACGCCCACCCGGACCGGCGTCAACCGGACCAAAACCCTCGCAGGCCCCTGACCTGCGGAAACACGTCCCAAGGGGGCTTCGGGTCAACCCGCGTGCCGCGGCGCGAAGCGCGGAACTCTACACTTCTCGCTCCGGACGAGAGAAGTGTAGGAATGGT
>JAITLE010000179.1 GCA_031278075.1 Bifidobacteriaceae bacterium
CAAGTCCGCAAGCTGATGGACGAGGGCAGGTTGCCGTTCCGGCGGGTCGGCTCTCACCACCGCGTCCGCCTGGACGCGGTCAAAGCCTGGCTGGAGATCGAGGACGCCCGCCAGCAGGCGGCGATGGCGGAACTTATGGCGCTGCAAAACGAGCTGGGCCTGACCGAGTGACGCCCCCAGGCCTCCACGAGGACCATCCGCCCCTGATCTGCCTCGCGGACGCGAACGTCTTGTACTCGCGCTCGTTGCGGGACTATCTGCTTTACGCGATGCGGGCCCGGTTGATCTTAGTGCGGTGGAGCGCGGCCAACATCGTGGGCTGGTTGGCCGCCGCGCGGCCGGCGCCAGACCAGCGCCCCCTTGGTGGTCTTACCCGCGCGGGCCGGGGCCGCTAGGCGTCGCCATTTTCGCTGGCGGCGGGACGCAGCGCGGGGCGCACCAGGAGCAGGAGAGCGGCCAGGGCGGCGGTCTCGGCCGCCCCGATCACGAGCGAGACGGGCACTGGCGAATCGACCCCAAGCCACCCCACCAGCGGGGACGCCAGTCCCGCCATGCCGAAGTTGGCGGCGCCCAGCACGGCGGCGGCCGTGCCGGCGTGCCGCCCGTGGCGCTGTAGGGCGAGCACCCCGGAGCAGGGCCCGGTGGCGCCGGCGGCGAGCATGAACACCGATGTGGCGGCGGCCAGGCCGGCCAGGCCGGCGATGGCGGCGGCGGGCGCGATGGCGAAGCCCGCGGCCGCCATCGTTGGAACCGCGGCGGTCAGCACAGTTCCCGGGCCGAACCGGCGGATAACGCGGGCGGACGCCTGGGTGCCGAACGCGAACGCTATCGCGTACAGGCCAACCACCAGGGCGTAGCCGTCGGGGGAGAGCCCGTAGCGGCCTTGGAGCAGAAACGCGCCGGTGGTGATGGTGGCGAACACTCCGGAGACCATCAGGCCACCGACGATGGCGACTCCGACATACACCCTGTCTGTGAAGATCTCGCGGTAGCGGGAGGCGAGGGCCGGCCAGCGGATCGACAGTCGCCGCTCGCGGGGCAGAGTCTCGCGCAGCGTGATGGCGGCAACCACGACCGCGAGAGCGCCGTAGCAGGCCACCACGCCGAACAGACCCCGCCAGTCGGCCCAATGCATCAGCTGCGCCCCCAAGAACGGCGCCGCGACCGGGCTCAGGCCCCCGACCAGGGCGATCTTGGCCATGACGCGGACGAAGGGCAGGCCGTCGAACAGGTCCCTGACCATCGCTGTAGCCACGACTGCGCCGCCGGCCGAGCCGAGGCCCTGAAGGAACCGGCCACCCAGCGCCACTTCGATGCTTGGCGCCAGCGCCACGACGACGCTCGCCGCGATGTGCACAGCGGTCGAGGCGAGCAGGGGCAGACGGCGCCCCGCCGTGTCGCTCCAATGGCCCATGACGAGTTGCCCGATGGCGATCCCGATGGTGGCGGCGGTGACAGTCAGCTGGGCCGTAGTGGCGCCCACCCGCAAGTCGCGCGCCAGCGCGGGCAGCGCGGGCAGGTACAGGTCGACGGTCAGCGGACCGATGGCGGCCAGCAGGCACAGCGCCAACACCAAGGTCCGGTCCGACTGACGCCGCTGGCGCGGCCGGCCAGGCTGGCCAGGCCGAGTTGGCCAGCGTGGCTGGTCGGCGGGCGTCAAACGGACCGAGTGTGGCGCTGGATCTTGGCGAACATGTCTTCCAGCAGCCAGCGGGCGTCGATGGAATCCGCGACGCGCACCGACCGTCCGGGCACCACCCGGTTGGTCATCCGCCCTGGCTCCTCGAAGACGCGCGCGGCGTGGTAGCGCCAAGCCGCCGCGCCGTCGTTGAGGACCACGCCAACCGCTGGAGAGTCGCCCAGGGTGCGGTATTCGATCTCGGGGATGCCGGCCCAGTCGGTCCAGGTTTGGTTGAACTCAACCAGTTGGCGGTAAAGGTAGGCGCCCAGTTCCCCGAAGGGGGCGACTTTGGCCTCGAGTTCGGCGTAGCCAACAGAGACCTTGGTGTAAACCGTCCACGGAATCTGCGACACGTTCAGGCGGGAGGCGAACACGGCGTTGGCCGCGTCGACGTCGTTGTGGAGGTTGAATTCGTAAGGGTGCTCACCGCCGTGGACGCCGTCGTAGGGGCCGCCGCCGATCCACACCACCCGCAGTTCGGGGTTGTCCTGGATCGACGGTTCGAGCAGCAGCGCGCTCGCCATGTCTGTCAGCGGGCCCAGGAAGATCACGGACAGGGGGCCGGGTTTGGCGGCTTCCCGGATGATCAGCCGCGCGCCGGGCGAGTCCAATGGCGTGGCCGGGTCGGGAATCTTCTGGGGCGCGCCGTCCGCCACTTCCACTTGGCCCTCCATGCCCAGCAGGCGAAGCAGCAAGTCGACCTCCTGGCGGCTCTCGGCCTGGCTCTCGGTGGTCCGGTGCGTCCCGAAATGGGCCGGGATGACGCCGACGATCTCCAGGCTCGGCGACAGCAGCGCGTGGACGATGGCGAACTGGTCGTCCGCCTCGTTCTTGGCGTCGGAGTTGATTATCAGCCTGGTTCTCATACTGGCTCCTTGTAGTTCGCGGTTCGTCGTTCGTGGTTCGCGGTTTGCAGTTGGGTTGGCGGACGCGAGCTAACCGGCGCGCTGAGCTTGCTGGTCAGAGGCGCGAGCGCCGCGCCGATGGCGTCGGACGAGGACAGGCTTTCCTCCGGCATCAGCGCTTGGGCGATCTCGACCGCGGGCGCGGCCAGGTACGGCCGGAGTTGGGCCGCGACCTCACTGGCGCCGCCGGTGACGGTCCCGGTGGCGGTGGCGGCCTCGACCACCGCGCCCCAGTAGTCGGGGCGGTCCATTAGTTCGCGGATCGTGGCTGGCGGGTCAGCGAAAGCCGCACCGGCGGCATCGTCCACTGTCCAAGTATGGTGGCCGTGGCCGACCGTCAGGGGCGCGTCTTGGCCTGGCAGGTGGACCTCGGCGGTGGCGCCGACGGGCACCGCCACCTCCAAGTGGAACGTTCCGTGTTCGCGCCGCCAGGCCACCGACGCCTGGCCGTAGGGGGTCTGGTGGCGGGCGGCGGCATGGGTCAACTGGGCGGGCGGGTGGGGACGGACCAGGATGCGGCGGTAGCCGGGGGCGGCTGGCGCCAAGCCGGCGACGCCGCGGTGCAACCAGTCAGCCACCGCGCCGAGCGCGTAATGGTTGAAGGATGTCATGCCGGAGCCGTTGACGCGGCCGTCCGGCAGCATCGAGTCCCAGCGCTCCCAGACGGTGGTGGCGCCCATCGTGACGGCGTAGAGCCAAGACGGACAGCCGGTTTGGAGCACCAGCCGGTGGGCGACCTCCGTGTTGCCGGTCATGGCTAGAGCCTCGGGCACCAACGGCGTGCCGACGAACCCGGTGCCTATGAGGTAGGCGTTGGCCCGCACCAGGTCCGCCAGGCGCCGTCCGGCAGCAACCTTCTGCCGGTCGGTGGGCGCGAGGTCCCAGGCGATCGCGAGGGCGTAAGCGGTCTGCGAATCTGACATGACGCGGCCGGCCGGGGTGACGTAGGCGTCGGCGAAAGCCTCGCGCGCGGCCTCGGCCAAGGCGGCGCGCCGGGCGGCTTCCTGGTCGAGGCCGAGTACGGCGGCCGCGTCGGCGGTGATCCGGGCGGAGCGGGCGAAGAAGGCCGTCGCCACCACATCGGGATCGGTTTGCGCTTGGGAGGGGTCTTCGTTGGGCGCGGTCGGGTCGAGCCAGTCCCCGTACTGAAAGCCGCCTTCCCAGAGGTGGTTCTCGCCCGCCAAGGCGTCCACCCGGTCGACCCAGGCGGTCATTGACGCGAACTGCGTCCGCAGCACGTCGAGGTCGCCGGTCCGCTGGTAGATCTCCCACGGCACTATGGTGGCGGCGTCTCCCCAGGCGGCGGCCGCCGGATGGGACATGCCCAAGATGTCCGGAACCACGAACGGGACCTCCCCGCCCGGACGTTGCTCGAGCGCGAGGTCCTCCAGCCAGGACCGTAGGAAGCCGGCCGCCTCGAACAAGAACAGCGCCGTCGGCGCGAAGACTTGGATGTCGCCTGTCCAGCCGAGCCGCTCGTCGCGCTGCGGGCAATCGGTCGGGACGGAGAGGAAGTTGCCGCGGGCGGACCAGATGACGTTCTCGTGGAAACGGTTGAGCAACGGGTTGGATGACTCGAACCAGCCAGCTCGGGCCAAGTCGGTGCCGACCACCACCGCCTCGACGTCTTCCGCCTCCAAGTGGGACAGGCCGGTGATCTCGGCGAACTGGAAGCCGTGGAACGTGAAGCACGGCTCCAAGGTCTCTGTGCCGCCGGCCGCCAGGTAGGTGTCGGTGGCGCGGGCGGACCGTAGCGGCGCGGTGGCGAGCGCGCCGTCTTCCAGCACCTCGGCGTGGCGTACTGTGACCTCCGTCCCCGGCTCAAGGCCGCTGCACCTGATGCGCACCCAGCCGACGGCGACCTGCCCGAAGTCCGCCAGGAAGCCGCCGCCGGGCGCGGCCCAAACTTTCTTGGCCGGCAGGGTCTGGGTCACCTTGACCGGCGGCGCGCTGGAGGCGACCAGCTTCGGCAGGGGGGCTGCGGATACGGCCGCGGGCCGGGCGGCGCCGTCCGCCACCGGTCCGGTCCCGAACCGCAGGTCGGTGCGCTGCCCGTCGTAGAGGTCGTTGGCCAACACCCCGGAGTCCGATGCCGTCCACTCGCCGTCCGTGGCCACGACCAGTTCGCGGCCGTCTTCGGTCAGGATCTCCAGCTGCGCGAGCAGGCGCGGCCGGTCGCCGTAGTGGGCGCGCGAGTTGAAGAACCCGATCCGCCCGGCGTACCAGCCTTGCCCGAGGGTGGCTTGGATAGTGTTCGGCCCGTCTTGGAGCAGGGCGGTCACATCGTAGGTCTGGTAGGCGAGGCGGTGCTGGTAGGCGGTCCAGCCGGGCGCGAGCACCTGGTCGCCTATCGGGTGGCCGTTGATCGCGGCGGTGTAGAGGCCCTGGGCCGTGGCGTAGAGCCGGGCGCGAATCACCGGCCCGTCGATGTCGAAGCGGCGCGTCAAGACCGGCGCGACCGCTTGAGGTTCCCCGCCGCTGATGAAGCGTGCTTGCCAGTCTTCCGCCGAGAGCAGCCCGGCCTCGAGGGCGACCGGCCGGCTCCAATCGCTCCAGGTGTCCCGGCCGGCGACCCGGACCCGCACCTGGGCCGACTCCCGCGAGGCTAGGGGCTGGACCGGCCAGGGAACCAACACCTGCGCGTCGCCTTCGACTACGGCTGTTTGCGCCTCGCCGCCGCGGGCGACCGAAACCTCGTAGGCGGTTTGGGTGTAGCCGGGTGGGGCTTGGTCCACCGACCACGACAACCGCGGGGTGGGCGTGCCGAGGCCCAGGCAAAGCCGGGGGTCGGAGAAATGCTCAATCCGCAAGTTCGGGGCGCTGGGCCGTGTGGTCATAGTCGGTTCACCTATCTGCACTTTTGTCGGGGTCCGCGTTTGGGCCGGCGTTGGGCTCTGTGTTGGCGCCTGGGGTTGGTCCGCCGCTTCGGGCGGCCGCCCTAGCCAGGCGGCGTTGGCGCTGCTTGGCGGGGTCGGCCACCGGCGCCGCCATTTGCAGCGCCCGGGTGTATTCCTCTGAAGGTGAGAACGCCACCTGGCGGGCGGGCCCGACTTCCACGATCCGGCCGTCTTTGAGCACCGCGATGCGGTCGGAGATCGAGTTGACCACCCCGAGGTCGTGGCTGATGAACAGGTATGCGACCCCTGTGGCCTTCTGCAGGTCGGCCAGCAGGGTCAGCACCTTGGCTTGGGTTGTGACGTCTAGCGCGCTGGTCGGCTCGTCGCAGATGATTACGCTGGGGTCGAGGGCCAGGGCCCGCGCGATGGCGACCCGCTGGCGCTGCCCGCCGGAGAACTCCCTGGGGTAGCGGTGCGCGGCGTCCGAGGGCAGGCCCACCGAATCGAGCAGTTCGCGCACCCGCTGCCGCCCACCCGCGGCGCCGGCGGCCGCCATCGGCTCGACAATGATGTCCTCGACCCGCATCGAGGGGTTGAGCGAGGAATAAGGGTCTTGGAACACGACCTGGATGTCGCGGGCCAGGGCGCGGCGCTCGCGGCGCGGCACGTTCGAGATCACTTTGCCTCTGAAGCGGATGGTGCCCCGGCTGACAGGCGCCAGCCCCAGGATGGCCCGGCCGATGGTGGTCTTGCCGGAGCCGGACTCACCGACCAAGGAGAGGGTTTCGCCCGCTTGGAGGCGCAGGCTGACGCCGTGGACCACGGTGGTGCTGTGCCCGCGCCGCCCCGGGAAGGTCACATCCAGGCCGTCAAGCTCGAGAATCGGCTCGGCCATCACACCGCCTCCATCAGCTCGACGTGCCTGGAGGATGTCAGCAGCTCGAGGGTGTATTCGTGGACCGGCTGGTTGAAGATCTGGTCAACGGTTCCCTTCTCGACTATCAGGCCCTCTTTCATGACGCTGACCGTGTCGCACATGTCCGCCACCACCCCCAGGTTGTGGGTGACCAGCAGCGTGGCCAGCCCCCGGTCGCGCACCAGGCCGCGCAGCAGGTCGAGGACCTCGGCTTGGACGGTGACGTCGAGGGCGGTAGTGGGTTCGTCCGCCACCAGGATGTCAGGTCCCGGCGCGATGGCGCCGCAGATCAAGATGCGCTGAGCCATGCCGCCGGAGACCTCGTGCGGGTAAAGTCCCATCACCCGCTTCGGATCGCCGATGCCGACCTGCCGCAGCAAATCGGCGACGCGCTCCCGGGCCTCGCGCTTCGGCATCGGCCTGGCGGCGCGCAGCCCATAAACCAACTGGGCGCCGACTGTGAACGACGGGTCGAGGTTCGTCATCGGCTCTTGTGGAATGTAACCGATCCGCTGGCCGCGGGCTCTGGCCATGAGCTTCGGGTCCTGCAACAGGTCCGCGCCGTCGAAGAAGACAGAGCCGCCCAGCAGAACGGCCTCGCGCGGCAAGATGCCGAGCGCGGCCAGCGCCATCTGGGTCTTGCCGGAGCCGGATTCGCCGACCAGCCCGTGGACCTCGCCTTTGTGGATGTCCAAGTCGGCGCCGTGCACCACCTCGCGGACGGTCTCCGCGTCTGTGGGGTAGCCCACTCGCAGACCCCGGATGGACAGCGCCAGCGGGCTGTCCACCGGAGCAGGCGGGTTGCCCGAGCTTCCCGCCGCCCGCGGTGCCGGCTCGGCTGACGGGGCCGGCCGGGCGGCGTCCTGGACCTCGCGCCGGCGCCTCGGGGACAGCCGCACGCTGCGCGAACTGGCCGCCAGCACGTCCGAGAGGGCGTTGCCGAGCAGTATGAAGGCCATGATGGTGGCGCTGACCAGCAGCGCTGGCCACACCACTGCCACAGGGTTGGCGTAGATGTTGTCGAACGCGTTCTGGAGCGTGACACCCCAGGACGCCCGGGCGGGGTCGCTCAAGCCGAGGAAGGCGACCCCCGCCTCTATCCCGATCCCGGAAGCGAGCACGAACGCGCTTTGGATCACCACCGGACCGCGCACCGCCCACAACACATGCCGCCCGACGATCCGGAAATCGCTCAGGCCTACCACTTTGGCTGCGTCAACGTACAACTCGTTACGCACGCCCAGCACTATTCCGCGCACGATCCGGAAGTAGCTGGGCGCGATGAGCAGCCCGTAGGCGCCCATAGCGGCGGCGGTGTTAGGGCCGGTCAGCGAGTACAAGGCGATCAGCAGCACAACGCCCGGGAGCGACATGAACAACTCGCACACGAAGTTCGCCACCGCCTCGAACTTGCCTCGGTAGAAGCCCGCAATCAGCCCGCTCGACATCCCGACCACCACAGAGACCGCCAGGATCATGGCGCACGCGATGGCGCTTTGATGCGTGCCCCAGGCCAGGCGGGCCAGCATGTCGCGCCCGGCCCCGTCGCCGCCGAGCAGGTGGCCTGGCGTGAAAGGCGGCGCGTTGGTGATCGCCAGGTCGGTGAAGTTTGGCCCCTTGGGGGCGATCACCCCGGCCAGCGCGCCGAAGGCCGTCACTCCCAGCAGGAATGCGAGGCAAATGGCGGCCTGCGGGTTGGTCAGCACCCGCGCCGCGGTTGAGCGTTTCGCCTGCGGCGCCTCGTGGCCGGCCGTGACGCGGATCGCCTTCACTTCGCCCTCGCCTTCGGGTTGAGCAGCGACGCCACCAGGTCGGCTGCGAAGTTCACAATCAGCACCACGAAGATGGTCACGACCACCGCACCCATCACCATCGGGACGTCGCCTTGTTGAGCGCACTTGTTGCCGAGTTGCCCAATGCCGGGAATGGCGAAAACCTGCTCGATGAACACTGCACCACCCAAGACGCCGAACACCTGCAGACTGAGCACTGTGAGGCCAGGCCCGGCGGAGTTGCGCAGGACGTGGCGGAACACGACGGCTCGTTCGGCGACTCCGCGGGCACGCAGGGTACGCACGAAGTCCTGGGACATGGTCTCAATCGCGGCGGCCCTGAACTGTTGGGCGGCGCTGGCCACTGAACCGATCAGAAGCGCCAAAGTGGGCAGTGTGATGGACGCGAGCCATGCGCCGATCCCCCGCTCGGGGGAGTTGTAGCCGGTGGCGGGCAGCCACCTCACGTTGATTGCGAAAGCGAACACCAGCGCGATCGCGACAATAAACGAGGGCACCGCTGTCCCCAGCACCGAACCGAACTGCACGCCGCGGTCCACCCACCCGCCTCGGGTGGCCGCCGCCACACCGAGCAGCACTGCTATCACGGCGGTCAGGGCAACCGTGACGGCCGTGATGCCCAGGGTTACCGGCACCCTCGTGGCCAGCGCGCTGGACACCGACTGGCCGGTGAAGTATGAGCGGCCAAGGTCGCCGTGGATGACGCCGGTCAACCACGACCAGTACTGCTCCGGCAGGGGCCGGTCGAGCCCGAGTTCCACTACCAGTCGGGCCACGTCCTCGTCGGTGGCCCGCAGGCCGGCAACGGCCCGGGCTATGCCCGGGCCGTTGCCGAACATCAAGGAAAACACCGCGAAGGTGCTGACCAGCAGCACGCCGATCGAGCGGGCCGCCTTGGCCACCAGCCAGCGCAGCATCGGACTCTCCCAGTTCTTCTCGACGGACTACTTGAAGTCCCACAACATCGGGTTGAGCCCCGAGTAGTCGGTGACCAGCGGGATCGAGATGCGCGAGGCGTGGGCGAAGAACATGTCCGGGTAGACCATCGGCACGAACCACGCCTCATCGATGATGTATTGGTTCATCTCTTTTTGGATCGCGGCCTTCTCTCCCTCGCCGCTCAGGATCTGCTCCCACCAGGCAGTGATCTTGGCGTCCTTTTGGTGCTCCACGTTCCAAATGCCGTCGTCAAGCAAGTAGTCCCTGATGTCCTGGAGGGATTCGCCGTAGTTCCCGAGTTGCCACATCGGCACCGGGTAGTCGCCGCTGAGCAGGTCGGCGATGGCGTTGGGGCCGGTCAGCGGCGCCTCTGTGACGCGGATGTTGATCAGGCCGAGCTGCTGGGTTACGTAGGGCATGAGGGTGTCGAGCCCGGTTCCGGCCATGGTCGGGATCTCCAGGTCGAACCCGTCTGCGAAGCCAGCCTGGGCCATCAGCTCCTTGGCCTTGTCCACATCGTACGGGTACGGGTCTTCGAAGTTCTCGATGAACGCGTCAGAACCCGGGCGGAAGATCTGTGAGGCGACCTCGCCGTGACCGTTGTAGATCTGGTCCACCATGGCCTGTTTGTCGAAGACCATGTTCATCGCCTGGCGCACCTCGACGTGGCCAAGGGCCGGGATCTTCTCTCCCAGGTGGTCGGTGATGAGCAGCCGGGTGGTGTTGCCGCGCAACGCGATGGTCTCCAATCCGGCGCCGGTGACCTCGTCGTAGCTGCTGGCGGAGACCAGGGCGCCGTCCAGTTGCTCGGTCTTCAGCGCGTTGAGCACGGCGGTCTCAGAGTCCATGAGCTTGACCACGAGGGTCTCATACGGGAAGTTGTCGGCGTCCCAGTGCTCCGGGTTCTTGTTGAACGTGTACACGGAGCCGGCCGTCGTCAGGGCCTCGTCGAGGATGTACGGACCGTATCCCACCGGCGCGTCGAAGTCTCCTGTCGCTTCCCACGCGGGGCTGAACAAGGTGATGTCTTGGACCACAACCGGCAACGTGGGCACGGCGGTGGGCCAGGTCAAAGTGATGGTGTACTCGTCCGGGATGTCATAGACGAGGCCTGCGAACCTCTCGGCGTTGGGCGTTGTCTGGATCCATTCGGCGATCTCTTTGATTGTCTCGGCTGTGATCGGGTTGCCGTCGGAGAACTTCTTGCCTTGGCGCAGATGGAACGTCACCGACTTGTTGTCGTCGCTGAACTCGAACGACTCGGCGAAGCCGGGCGTGGGCTTGCCGAACTCGTCGGTGCGGATGATGGTGTCCCAGGCCGCCATCCACGGGTAGTTCTGATAGCGGGGCTGGCTGGCGGGATCCCAGCCGCCGGACTGGAGTTCGCCGACCACGCCCAGGGTGAGCGTGCCTTTGTCTGTTGAAGTTTCGGTGTTGGTGGCGTTGGTCTTGCCCGGTTCCGGGTCGGAGCCGTTGCATCCGGCGGCCGCGAGAGCAAGGGTCA
>JAITLE010000213.1 GCA_031278075.1 Bifidobacteriaceae bacterium
CTGACTCGGCGGCGCCCAAGGCGCCGTCCGCCCGAGCCGATTCGGGTCCGACAGCCGGCGAGCGGTCCGAGGACGAGAGGTCAGCTGAGAGGGGAGACGCGTGATCGTGCACCGGTAGCGGGCGTGAAGTCGTGAACCGACGCGCCCCTGCGGCGCCGGCGGACAGCTCTGCGACTTCGACGGCCTTGATCTCGAGGGGCTGGGGCAGCCGGTAGGAGCGTTGCTTGAGCGACGGCGCGACTGCGGCCGGCCGCCGCCCGGAACGCGCGGCGCCGCCGGCTGGCGCGGACGCAGCAGTCGGCGCGGTGGGCTCGGCTTGGTCGCTCCGCTGGACTGGGCGGTGGGCGCCGCGCGGCGGCCCACTCGGATCGCTGGGCGGAGCCGCGCGGCCAGCCATGCGGGCGTCGCTGCGTTGTTCCGCGAGCACGGCGCGGTGGCTGGCCACGAGCGTTCCACCGGCCAAGGCGGCGCAGACCGCCGGAGCCCAGAACGTCATGCCAACGGTGAGCGCCAAGGCGAGCCCGATCACTGTCAGCAGCGTGAAAGCTGCGACCAGCGACGCTCTGACGCGGGCCGCCTGCGCGCGCGCCTGGACCAAGCGCGGGGGCAGCGCTGTGGCGCCGTGGTGGGGCGTGGGAGCGGCGGACCTGGCGTCGCCGGCGGGTCCACCGGCGGCTGCGGCCGGGGCGGCGTCGCGCACACGCGGCGCTTTGCGTGCGCCGCTCGGCTCCTTTCCCAAGGCCTGGCGGCTCGCCTGGCGCGGGGGGATTGGGCGGGCTGGTTTGATCGGTTGGCTTGTGGCAGGCCTTTGCATGATTCCGGTCCTTTGCACGCGGGTCCCAGCCAGCAAAGCGGTGGAGGACCGCTCCGTCGGCGTCGTTTCGGTGGGTCGCTCGATCAAGCGGGCGCGAACGGAAAACCTGTCTTCCACGGGTAGTTCGGCGTCGCTGAGGCGGCGCCGCGACAAGTGGGGGAGCAGGTAGCCGAGGCTGACGGTGACAACGGCGATCAGCGTGATAGCCGCCGGGACCGAGTTCTCCACTTCCCTAATTTAAGGCAGTGGCCGACGAGCCCCGGGGAAGTTCGGCGGAGTGTCGGACCGGGGAAACCACAACGTTGTGATTCACTGGCGCCAGGGCGCTCCGCGCCGGCCGCGCGCTCCGTCAGACCGGCGGTCATCAACCGCCTGGCGCTGGACCAGCCAATTCGCCGCGGCCGCGCTCCGGCGCCTGACCGCGCGGCGGGTCAGCCGACTGCCGCCGGCCGTGCCCCGCGTGCCTGACTGCGCGGCGGGTCAGCCGACTGCCGCCGGCCGTGCCCCGCGTGCCTGACCGCGCGGCGCGTGAGCCGACTGCCGCCGGCCGTGCCCCGCGTGCCTGACCGCCTGGCGGGTCAGCCGACTGCCGCCGGCCGTGCCCGCGCGCCTGGCCGCCTGGCGCGTCAGCCGACCGCCGCGCGGCGCGTCAGCCGCCAACGCCGCATCAGCCCCCCCGGCACATCCTCCTTGGTCAGCGCGAAGACACGGTGGTCGCGCCACGCGCCGGCGACGTGGAGGAACCGCACCCGCAGTCCCTCATCACGGAAGCCGAGCTTGACCGCGACCCGCAGCGACGCCGCGTTCTCGGGCCGGATCGCGATCTCTAGGCGATGCAAGCCACCGTCCGTGACCGCGTGGTCAAAAGCGAGAGCCACCGCCGTGGGCGCGATCTCGCGGCCCGCGAACTCCTGGGCGACCCAATAGCCGATTGTCCCGCTGAGCATCGCGCCCCGGGAAATCCCCGCGACAGTCAACTGGCCCACAAATTCGCCGCCGAATTCGATGACCCACGGCCACGACTCACCCGCCCGGGCTTGCCGCGCGAGGTTGCGCACATAGGCCTGGAAAGTCGCCGGCCCGCCCGGGGAACCCTCCGGCGTGGTCGCGTCCCACGGCTCCAACCAAGCCCGATTCGCCTCCCGCAAGCTTCTCCAGCGGCGCTGGTCACGCGGCCGGATCGGGCGCAGCCTGACGGGCCCGTCCGTGAGGGTGGCGGGCCAAGCCAGCGGCGGAGTCTCCGCCCTTGCGTTCACGGGGAGTCTTGTTCGACGATGCCGTGCCCGACGTCCCTCCCCAAGCCCCCGTCCGCGTCGCCCAGCTCCGCGTCGCGCCCGGCGCGGGGCGCCACGCTGGCCCCGAGTGACAGCGCGAAGTCTGTGAGCCACTCGGCGAACTCTGGGCCGAGTTCCGGGTGCTCCGCGGTGAGCCGCACCACGGCCTTGAGATAGTCCAAGCGGTCGCCCGTGTCGTAGCGCCGGCCCGTGAACAGCACACCGTGGAGTCCGCCCCCGTTCTCGGCTGGCATCTCCGCGAGGGCGCCCAACGCGTCCGTCAGCTGGACTTCGCCGCTGTGGCCGGGCGCCGTGCGCTCCAAGACGTCGAACACTGCCGGATTGAGCACATAGCGGCCAATGATCGCCAAGTCGGAGGGCGCCGCGCCCGGCTCTGGCTTCTCCACCAGGTCCGAAAGCTGGTACACGCCCAGGTTGTCGCTCGCGCCGCTCGCGCCGCCCGGTGACCTGCGCAAACCTTCGACGCCGGCGAGGCGGTCGGCATCGACCAGCGTGGCCGATGCCGACCCGTACAGCGAGATCTGCTCCCGCGGCACGCGCATCAACGCGACCACTGAACCTCCTAGGCGGTCGCGTACTCGCATCATCGTGGTGAGCAGCGGATCGCGCGGGTCGATCAGGTCGTCGCCGAGGAGGACGGCGAAAGGCTCGGAGCCGACGTGTCGTCTGGCGCGGAGCACCGCGTCGCCGAGGCCGCGGGGCGCGGCCTGACGCACCGCGTGGATCGTGGCGAGTTGGGCCGAGGCCCGCACCGCGGTGAGGCGCTCAAAGTCGCCTTTCGCTTCTAGTGTCGCTTCGAGGTCCCAGGCCCGGTCGAAGTGGTCGAGGATCGCGCCCTTCGTCTTGCCGGTGATCAGCAACACGTCGCGCAGCCCGGCGGCGGCGGCCTCGCGGACCACATATTCCAGGGCGGGGGTGTCCACGATTGGCAGGAGTTCCTTTGGGATGGCCTTCGTGGCGGGCAGGAACCTGGTCCCAAGGCCGGCGGCGGGAATCACCGCCTTGGTCATGCGCATCCCCTGAGTCTAGCTTTTGCCTCCTGGCGGGCGAGCTGGGGCGTCGCCTGCCAAGCCCCGGGCGAGACGCCGCGGCTATCGTGGAGCCGTGCCCGAACCTGCGACCCCCGGCCCTTTGGCGGGCAAGGCCGAGTGGCGTACCCGTCTGATGGCGGCGCGGCGCGCCGCGGCGAGCGTGCCTGCGCCGCCGTCGGCCGCTGTGGTCTCTCCCGCTGCGGACGTGTCCGTCGTCGTGTCTCCGGTTGCTGCTGGGTCGCCGTCGGCCGCGGTGGTCTCTCCCGCTGCGGACGTGTCCGCCGTCGTGTCTCCGGTTGCTGCTGGTTCGCCGTCGGCCGCGGTGGTCCGCCCGGCTGGGGCTCCGCCCGCTGCCGTGCTCACTCGCGCCCCGGCCGAACGCGACCTCGCCGAGGCGCCGGGGTTGGACCGCGTCTTACCTCCGCGAGGCAGCATGGTGGCTGTGTTCGAATCGACCCGGCTGGAGCCGGCGACTCCGCGACTGCTTCATCTGCTGGCCGCGCGCGGCTTCAGGCTGCTGACGCCCGCGCCGGGCTTGGCTCGAGACCGCATCGCTTGGCGGATGGTGGGCCCGGTCACTTGTGCGCTGCCGGTCCAGGCCCCGAATCCGCCCGCCGCATCGGAGGGTCTCGCCCCGGACAGCGCCTCCGCTTCGGACGGCGCCGCCGCCCCGGACGGCGTCGCCGCTTCGGCTGGGCCCGACGCCCCGGACGGCGCCGCCGCTTTGGCTGGGCCTGACGCCCCGGACGGCGTCGCCGCTTCGGCTGGGCCTGACGCCCCGGATCTCCCCGCCCCGAGAAACTCCCCCGCCCCGCACCGCGTCCTCACCCCGAACTTCGACGCCGCGGGCCCGACCGCGGTAGCCGGTCCTCAGGTAGGTCCCACAGCTCTGGGCGAATGCCAGCTGGTCCTTGTCCCAGCGCTGGCAGTGGATCGGTCGGGCACGCGGCTGGGCCGAGGGGGCGGCTGGTACGACAGGGCGCTGGCGCATGCGGCCCCCGAGGCTCTGGTGCTCGGCGTGTGTTTCCCCAGCGAACTCCTACCCGCTGGAACGCTGCCGCACGAGCCGCATGATCTGCCGGTGCATGGCGCTCTGACCAGCGAGGGCGTGGTTCTCTTCTGACGGTGTCAGGGCAATGACCCGGCTAGTGGCAATGCCTCCGTCTTCCAAGTCACATCCCGCGACCGTAGCTCAGCCCCGAAACCGGCCGCCTTGCGTCTCCGCAGGTCAGAACCCTGCGGCGGCTCCGGCACCCTGGACACCGATCCGGGCGGGTTCGACCATTCCTACACTTCTCTCGCCGGAGACGAGAAGTGTAGACTTCCGCGCCCCGCGCCGCGGCCCGCATCTTGACCCGAAACCCCCTCGGGACGCGTTTCCGCAGGTCAAAGCCCTGCGGCGGTTCCGGCCCGCTGGACGCTACTCCGGGCGGGCGTCACCATTCCTACACTTCTCCCGCCAGAGACGAGAAGTGTAGAGTTCCGCGCCCCGCGCCGCGGCCTGCATGTTGACCCGAAACCCCCTCGGGACGTGTTTCAGCAGGTCAGAGCCCTGCCGCGGTTCCGGCACCCTAGACGCCGATCCGGGCGGGCGTCACCATTCCTACACTTCTCCCGCCAGAGACGAGAAGTGTAGACTTCCGCGCCCAGCGCCGCAGCCCGCATGCTGACCCGAAACCCCCTCGGGACGCGTCTCCGCAGGTCAGAGGCTTACGCTAGCTGTGGCCCTCCGGGCGCCGGTCCGGGCGGGCGTGACCATTCCTACACTTCTCTCGCCAGGAGCGAGAAGTGTAGAGTTCCGCGCCCCGTGTCAAATGTCAGGTTCTTGGGACCGCTGGTTGGGGTTTTCTGCCAGGAGCATGGGACCACCTG
>JAITLE010000043.1 GCA_031278075.1 Bifidobacteriaceae bacterium
CACGCAGACCGGCGCCAAGGTCCGCACGCCCAACCTCGCGCGGCTGATCGACGAGAACCGGATCCTCGGCTGGCAATCCGGCCAGGCGCTGGCCTTCATGTTGGACGGCGACGACAACATCGGCGCGGTCTACCCCGGCGGCAACGCCGCGGGCCGGGCACGGCTCGTCATCGTCTACCACTCGGGAACTGGGCCTAACCTCGACGGCGTCACCAACCGTGTCTCGTGCTCAGTCACGCCGCCGTCCGGCGTCTACAGCACCGCCCAACTCGCGGTGATCGCCTGCGACGAGCCCGGCGCCGTCACCTACACCCTGGACGGCTCCGATCCCGGACCGGGCGTCGGCGCCCCCTACACCGAGCCGATCGGCATCGGCGACGGGCGCACCCAACTCAAGGTTTACGCCGCTGGCGGCATCCGCGACACAGGTGTGCTGACCTACAACTACATAGTCGGTCCCGGCGGCGGCGAGGCCGTCACCACCGAAGCTGTGATCGCCACCGATGACGACGACGCCCTCGCCAACCCGACCAGGGCGGATCTGGGCACCTCGTCGCTGTCGCTGCACTCGCAGCACAGCTCGTCGCTCAACTACGACACCTATCTCAGGTTCACGGGCTTGAATCTGCCCGCTGACGCCGTGATCGCCTCAGCCGCGCTGGTCTTCACCGCCAGCTCCTCGGCTACGGCCGGCGGCCAAATCGAGGTGGTCGGAGAGACCTCGGCCAGGGGCGCTTTCGCCACCGCGCCAGGCGCCTTCGCCGGCCGCGAGTGGACCCAGGGCGTGACCCTGACCGCGCCCAAGCTGAGCTCCGGCCAGACCTACACGGCCGACGGCCTGGGGGGCATAGTCGCCGAGCAGCTGTCCACCAACGCTGAACGCGCAGATTGGGTCTTCAAGATCCACGGATTGACGCCATCCCAAGCGTTGTCGGTCCGCAGCCGCGACGGCTCCACCTCGGCGGCGCCGAGACTACAGGTCAGCTACTACTCGAACTACGCGGACACCACCCAGGTCGTGTCGAACAACTACGACGACGCCGAGGAACTGGGCGCGGGCGGCTCGATCGAACGCTCCGGGTCGATCCAACTCGGCGGGTACCGCACCAGCTCCAGTTCCGAAAGCACGCGCGATGTGGCGGCCTTCCGGTTCGCGGCCGTCGCGATCCCCGAGTCCGCCACGTTGGTCAACGCTTACATCGAATTCACCACCCAACCGGACGGCCCGTCCGGGCGGACATCGAACCTGACCATCCAAGCTGAGCTCGGCGACGCCGGCTCCTATCCGACCACGGCGGGCGCCATCACGTCGCGGAGCTACTCCCTGGGCCAAGTCGATTGGCAAGTCGAGGCCTTCCGGCAGAGCCGGGCCACCGCCCGCACCCCCAACCTGAAGAACCTGATCGACGAGGTCAGGCTCGGCGGTTGGACCAGCGGCGGAGCGCTCGCGTTCAAACTCGACGGCGACGGCTTCATCGGCTCCGTGTACTCCGGGCCGGGCGCAGACGCGGCCAGGCTCTATGTCGAATACCGCTTCGACGGCGCCGGCGCCTGGGAGAACGTGGTGACCGATCCAGCCCAGATCGACGGCGTGCACATCAACGAGCTGTCGACCTCCGGCACGGCGGCCAACGAGGACGACTGGGCTGAGCTGTACAACGGCTCAGACAAGTTCGTCTGGTTGGGTCCGCAGATCCGCCTGTGGCGGGACGGCACGTCGAAGGGTGACACCTTCAACTTCACCGGGTTGCTGCTGCCGCCGCACTCGTACGTGATCCTGTACGCGGACGAGGACCGAGACAAGGGGCCGAACCATCTCAGCTTCGATTTCAAGAAGACCGGCGAGGTCAACCTGACCGACATGAGCAGCGGCTCGCCACGAGTCATCGACGCGTTCGCTTACACCGAGCAGGCCTATCTCGAGACCCACGCCCGGCAACCGGACGGCGGCGAGATCTACCTCATGGCGGAGGACACCTACGGCTACTCCAACAACGCCGCGCCGCAGAAGTACCCGATCACTTTCAGCCACGAACGCGGTCGCTATGACACGGGCTTCGCCTTGACGATCTCGAGTCTGCCCGGAGTGGCGATCCGTTACACGACTGACGGCTCGACGCCATCGTCCACCAAGGGGACTTTGTACACCGGGCCGGTCTCAGTGGCGAAGACAATGGCGGTGCGCGCGGTCGCTTACGACGCGGCGGGCACCAGCACGGCGCAGACCCGCACGTACGTGTTGCTGGACAACCTCAAGAACGAGGTCGCCGCCTCGAACAGCCGTTGGACCAGCGCGAACAAGGCGACTATCGACGATGCCGTGTACGCGGAAGCGCTCAACGCGCTGCCCATCGTCTCGATCAGTTCGGACGTGGTGGAGTTGTCGCATTCTTCCAGCGCGGACTATGTGCAGGGCTACTTCGAGTTCATGCCGGAGCCCGGCTCCGGTGACGCGAATTACGCGCAGCCGATCGGTGTCAAGCGCTTCGGCCAAGTCTCGGCGACGCGTTTCAACAGCGGGATCGCCGTGCGTTTCAAGAAGGACTACGGCGCGGGCAAAGCCAAGTACGAGTTCTTCAAGTCATTCGAAGGCGAGCCGTACGAGCTGGTCGGGGAATACAAGAAGCTCGAACTCGCCGAGGGCCAGGACGGACCTCAGAATGACGGCATCTCCACCCACGGCTACCTCCGCTACAGCGACATGACGACACGATTGCTCGCGAACCAGATGGGCAATTTCGACTCGCACGCCCGCTATGTGCATTACTTCTATAACGGCCAATACGCCGGGATCAAGACGATGCGGGAGGACTACGGCGCGCACACGTTCGAACCGTACTTCGACATCGACTCGGACGAGTTCACCAAGGTGAGCTACCAGGACAACTACTTCACGTCCGGCGACGTCGAGGAGGGCGACGGCGAGGTGGCGGTCATGCAGGCCGTCCACGCGGCGTCCGCCTCAGGCGACTACGCGCGGTTCGAGAGCTACGTCGATGTGTTGAGCCTGATCCGGACCATGATCTTGTTCCGCTACATCGACACGGAGAACGAATGGAACGCCGTGGTCCAGAACTCGGTCGGGGAAGGCGGCATGAAGATGATGTTCAACGTCAACGACTCCGACGGCGCCTTCTACAACGGGGGCCGCACCACGTCCACCACCTACTCGGGGAGCATCCTGGGCGGCGGCGGCAACTACCGCTACAAGTGGTCCAGCGCCACATCACAGGCGGGGCCGTACAACATGTTCCGGACCTGGACACGCTACGACACGAGCAGCCAGACAGACGGCGACCTGGAATTCAAGACCCTCGTCAAAGACGAGGTCCTGAAGCAGATCGGACCGGCCAGCGGTGATTTCCGTGGAGCCGACGGCGCGCCGCTCTCGGTCGACAACGTTCAAGCGATACTGCTCGCCCAGCAGAGCACGCTCGAAGTCCCGTACCGGCTCGACGCGGCTTATATGGGCGTGGCCAACGCCTGGTCCAAGTGGACCGCGTACAACCCCGGCGTGATCTCCCTGGTGGAGGAGCGGACGAGGTTCAACCTGGAGCAGTGGTCCAAGATCGGTCTGACCCACACCCTGCCCGAGGTTGAGTCCGCCAGCGCCGGCGCGGGCTTCACCCTCGCGGTGGCGGCGTCCGACACCATCATCTATTACACGCTGGACGGGAGCGACCCGCTCGGCCAGTCCGGGGCGATCCCGGGCCAAAGCGGCGCCAACCCCGCCGCCCAGGCCTACACCGCGGGCACGGTGGTCCCGGCCGGCGCCGCAGTCCGCGCTTACACCACCGGCAACTGGGGACCGCTGACCACGGTCTCCTGACGCCATCACACCTGGGGGCTTCCGGCCCGGGCTCGCCCCGGCCGGGAGCCCCCTGGCGTCCCAACCGCGCGCGTCCGCCCTCAGGCGAGCAAGCCGTCCACGAACAGTTCCGGGTCGAACGGCGCCAAATCATCCGGCCCTTCCCCGAGGCCCACCAGTTTCACTGGCACGCCCAGCTCCTTTTGCACCGCGATCACGATCCCGCCTTTGGCCGTGCCGTCCAGCTTGGTCAAGACGATCCCGGTCACGTCTACCACCTCAGTGAACACCCGGGCCTGAGCCAGCCCGTTCTGGCCTGTGGTCGCGTCCAACACGAGCAGGGTCTCAGTGATGGGCGTCCGCTTCGAAGCCACCCGTTTGATCTTGCCCAGCTCCGCCATCAGGTTCGCCTTGTTGTGCAAACGGCCCGCGGTGTCGATGATCACCGTGTCCACCCCGAGTTCGATCCCCCGCGCCACCGCGTCGAACGCCACCGACGCCGGGTCCGCGCCCGCGCCGCCACGCACCACCGGCACGCCGACACGCGCCCCCCACGTGGCCAATTGATCCGCCGCAGCCGCCCGGAACGTGTCCGCCGCGCCCAACAGCGCCGTGTTCCCCTCAGCCACCACGAGCCGCGCGAGCCGCCCGATCGTGGTCGTCTTGCCCGATCCGTTGACGCCGACCACCAGCACCACGCCGGGAGCGCGGCCCTCACCCACATGGCGCACCGCGCGCCCCGCCGGCGCCTCCAACACCCGCAGCAGCTCACGCCTGAGGGTCGCCGCCGGGTCAGCCGACGCCCCTTCGACCCGCATCGCCTCCCGCACCGCGTCCAGGATCTCCTCCGAGGCGGCCACGCCCACATCCGCGAGCAGCAGCGTCTCCTCGAATTCGTCCCAGTCGGCCGGGTTCAGCCGGTCGCGACTCAGGACTTGCAGCAACGCCCGTCCCAGCACCGATTTCGACCCCGCGAGCCGCGCCCGCAAGCGCGTCATGCGTGAAGTCGGCGGCTCGGGGACGTCCAGTTCGCCGGCGCCCCGACCAGTGGACGATTCCGTCTCCTCCTCCACCGCGCCCACTTCCGCGCCCAGCGTGGCGGGGCCGGCAGCCGCCCCGGCCACGAGAACCGCCGTCTCCTCCCCCACGTCTGTGGCGCCAGCCGGCCCGCCGGCGAACGGCCCCGGCCCTTTCCCGCCAGAGGATCCAGCGCCCGAGGCGGACGGCGGCTGGGCGAGCGGGCTGGGCGGCCCACCCTTGAGCCGGGCGGACGGCGCCGCGCCGTCCAGTGGGGGAAGGTGACGCCGCCGCGCCCGTCGCGCCAACAACCACACCGCGCTGACCACGGCGATCAGCCCGACCACGGCGACGGCCGCCCAAAACACTGCGGGTTCCAAGCCCAAGATCTCGTCCATGCCGTCAATCCTGCACCACGGGTGTGACACTGCCGACGGTTAGGCTTGGGAGCCGTGTATTTGAAGACGCTGACGCTACGCGGTTTCAAGTCGTTCGCGTCGGCCACCCGGCTGAGCTTCGAGCCGGGGATCACGTGCGTGGTCGGCCCGAACGGCTCCGGGAAGTCGAACGTGGTCGACGCGCTGGCGTGGGTCATGGGCGAGCAAGGCGCCAAGTCGCTGCGCGGCGGCAAGATGGAGGACGTCATCTTCGCCGGCGCCAAGACCCGCCCGCCGCTGGGGCGGGCGGAGGTCAAGCTGACGATCGACAACACGGACGGCGCGCTGCCGATCGACTACACGGAGGTGACAATCTCGCGCACGCTGTTCCAAGGGGGCGGCTCGGAATACGCGATCAACGGGAACGCGTGTCGGCTCTTGGACATCCAAGAACTGCTCTCCGACACGGGGCTGGGGCGCGAGATGCACGTGATCGTGGGTCAAGGCCACCTCGACGACGTGCTCACCGCCAGCCCCGAGGAACGTCGCGGCTTCATCGAGGAGGCCGCCGGCGTTCTGAAACACCGCAAACGCAAGGAACGCGCGCTGCGCAAGCTGGACTCGACGCAAGCGAACCTGGTCCGGTTGGAGGATCTCACAGCTGAGATCCGGCGGCAGCTGGGCCCGCTCGCCAGACAGGCCGACATCGCCCGGCGCGCGCAGTCCATCCAGGTGGCGGCGCGGGACGCGGGGGCCCGGGTCCTCGCCGACGACGCGGCGCAGCTCCAAGCCACACTGGCCCGGGACGCCGCCGACGAGACCGCTTTGAATGAACGCCGGGACGCCCTCCGGGACGCCCTTGCCGCCGCTAGGGATCAGTTGGCCGGGCTGGAGTCCGCGGCCGCGGCGGCGCTCCCGGAGCTGTCTCGCGTGGCCGAGACGTATTTCCGCCTGTCCGCGCTGTTGGAGCGGGTGCGCGGGACACGCAAGGTGGCCGCTGAGCGCGCCCGCCTGTTGGGGCAGGGCGTCTTCCACTTGCCCGGCGCCGGTTGGGGGGGCGCGGGTTCCGCTGAGGGCCTCGACGCGCTCGTGGAGACACTCGCCCAGGAGAGGGATCAGTTGGAGTCCCGGGTGGCGCTGGCCGATGCCGTCCGGTCCGCCGCCGCCGAGGCTTGCGGCGCCGCGGACGAGGCGTTTCGCGCCGAGGAGCTGCGTTACACGGCCGCGCTGCGGGCTGTCGCCGACCGGCGGGAGGAACTCGCCACTCTGACGGGGCGGGTCGCGACGGCGCGTTCCCGTGTGGAGGGGCGGACAGCTCAGATCGCCCAGCTGACCGAGCAGGTCGAGGCGGCGCTGGCAGGGCGGGCCAAGGCCGAAGAGGAGTTCACGGTCTTGGAACAGCAGATCGCTGGCGTGGAGGACGGCGAGGCGGCGCTGGATCTGGCGCACCAGCGCGCCACTGCGGCGCTTGACGCCGCCAAGGCTGCGCAAGCGGCGCTGGTCGCGGAGCAGAGCGACGTGCGGTCGCGGGTCGCCGCGGCGGCGGCCACCAGGGACGCGCTTGATTTGGCGATGGCCGCGAAGGACGGTTCGGCGGCGCTCGCGGCGCGAGCCGGGACGCTCGGTCCGTTGGCGGCGCTGTTGCGGCCCGAGAAGGGATTCGAGCGGGCGATCGGCGCCGCGCTGGGCCCAGCCGCGCCGGCGTTGGCGGTGCTCGGGCCGGGTGCGGCCGTCGACGCGCTGCGTCTCTTGCGGGCTGAGGACCTGGGCCAGGCTGCTTTGGCGATAGCGGGCGCCGAGACCGCCGAGCACGGCCGGGGGGAGGCGCCGGACGCGCGCGGGCACGCCGCGCGAGCGCCGGTGAGCGGAAGCGCGGCTGGTGGCCTGCGCGGTGGGCCGGGCGCCCGGGGGGAGCCGCCCGCGGGGCGGTGGGCTGTGGACTTGGTCCGCCCCGCCCCGGGTTTGAGCGCGGCCGACGCGGCCGCCGCCGAGGACATCATCGCGCGGCTGTTGGGCCGAACGGTTGTCGCGCAGCACTTGGCGCAGGCGCGCGCCGCGATCGCCGCCGACCCGACAGTGATCGCTGTGACTGTCGAGGGCGACCTGTTGGGCAGCGCTTTCGCGGCGGGCGGCGCGCCCGCCGCGCCCAGCCCGGTCGAGCTGGCCAGCGCCAAGGCGGAGGCGCAGGCCGCGATCGCCGCCGGCACGGCGGCCCTGGAGGAGCTCGCGTTCAAGCTGAAGGCCGCCCGGGACAGACTCGAAGAGGCGGAACAGGCGCTGGGCAGGTCGATCGAGGCGCTGACCCAATCCGACGCGCGGTATGCGGCGACCGCGGACAGGCTTGGCCACCTCGCCGCGACGGTCGGAGCGCAGCGTGACGCCGGCCGCAAGGCAGCCGAGCGTCTGGCTGAGGCCGAAGCCGCGCTCGCCTCGGACCAGGCCCAGCTCGCCGCCCTCACATCTGAGCTCGAGGCTGCCCGCGACGCAGCCCGCCACACTGGCGGCACGCCCGCGGGCGATCGCGCCCTAAGTGTTCCCGGGGGGCTCGCGGAGCCTGATCCCGCGGAGCGCGACCGGCTGTCGGCCGAAGCGCAAGGCGCAAGGCAAGCTGTGACCGAGGCGACGCTCGAGGCGCGGGATCTGAGGGCGCGGCTGGACGGCATCGTCGGCCGGATCGACGCGACCAAGCGCGCCGCCGCCACCGAACGCGAGGCCGAGGAGCGTGCCCGGATCGCGGCTGAGCGGCGGGAGCGGCAAGCCGATCTGGCGCGGGCTGTGGAGGGGGCGTGCGGCGAACTCGAGACGATGGTGGCCCGGGCGGCGGCTGACGCGGGGTCCGCGCGAGACCAGGCCGAGGCGCGCCGCGCGGAGCGGGACGCGACCGCCGCGGAGTTGCGGGCTGAGGCGGAGCGGGTGCGCGCGGCGCTCGCGGAGGTGACCAGTGATGTGCATCGCGACGAGCTGGCCCGGGCCGCGGGGCAGGCCAAGCTCGACGCGTTGGCGGCGCGCGCGCTCGACGAGTTCGGCTTGACGCTCGAGGACCTGGTCGCGGAGTTCGGGCCGGACCGCCCGGTCCCGTCCGTCGCCGATCCCGACGCGGAACCCCGCCCCTATGCGCGCGACGAGCAGCTGAGGCGTCTTCGTCAAGCGGAGCGCGAGCTGGCGGCGTTGGGACGTGTCAACCCGCTCGCGCTAGAGGAATACGCCGCTTTGGAGGAGCGGCATAAGTTCTTGGCGGCGGGCCTGGACGACATCAAGCGCTCGCGCGCTGACTTGATGCGCGTCATCCGCGAGATCGACGCTCAGGTGGAGAACATTTTCGCAGACGCCTACCGGGACACCGCCGAAGCTTTCGGCAATGTTTTCGGGCGGCTTTTCCCGGGCGGCGAGGGGCGGCTTGTCGCCACAGCTCCGGACGATTGGCTCGAGACCGGCGTGGATATTGAGGCGCGGCCCGCCGGCAAAGCCGTCAAACGGTTGTCGTTGCTCTCCGGCGGTGAGCGCTCACTGGTCGCGGTCGCATTCACCCTCGCGATTTTCATGGCACGGCCGTCGCCATTCTATGTGATGGATGAGGTGGAAGCCGCCCTCGACGAGGTGAATTTGGGGCGGCTGCTCGCGTTGATCGAAGAACTGCGCGACAGCTCCCAGGTGCTCATGGTCACCCACCAGAAACGCTCGATGGAGATCGCAGACGCCCTCTACGGCGTCACCATGCGGGATGACGGGGTGTCCACGGTGATTTCCCAACGCATTCCCAGGTCAGAATAGTCCGCACCGGCCTTCCGGTCCATTTCTCATTCCCCGCACGATCCCGTCCCCTGGCGCACGTGCCCCACGCGGCTCGCGCTCGCCGACGCCACCCCTGGCAGGCCTCGCCGCGCGGGGCGATAAACGATTGGTTCACGTAGTTTTACGGGACGAACGGTGGCGCTGATGTCCCGCTCGTCTGGGAGGATTCAATACCGAAGCCGCCCCGCTTCAGTTCCCGCCTAGGAAGGACCCAGCGATGAGACCGCGTGGCCTTGGAAAACTGTTCGCACTGCTGTTGAGCCTCGCTCTAGCGGCCGGATCGATCGCCGTGAGCGCGCCCGCCCACGCCGCAACGCTCGAGGGAGGCGGCGCCACCAGCGGCGCGGTCGCTGACGCGCTGACCGTGGGGACGGCCGGCGCGGCGGCGGACGGCATCGTGCGGCTAGAGGATCCCGCGGACTCGGGCGCGTCTAAGGCGTCGCTGCCGGGACTCGTGGAGCTCGGGGACGCGCCGGTCGAATCGGCTGAGGCGACTGAGGGCGAGGCGACGCGGTCCCGTGCCGTCCTGCGGGCGACGAGCGTCAACACCATCGACCGCAGCAGCAAAGACGCGGTGGCCGACGCGTACACCAACGTGCTCTTGCCAGCCCTTGCCGTGCTCCCGACCTGGAGCGGCTCCATGAGTGGGTGCGTGCCGGCGGCGGAGGACGCGGCCACGCACGATGCGACGCTCACCGCCATCAACTATTTCCGACGGATGGCGGGGCTGGGCGAGGTCACTGAATCCACCGCGGCATCCGCGGTGGCACGTCAAACAGCGTTGATGATGATCGCGCAGGGCGCGCTCAGTCATTATCCCGGGCAAGATTGGGCGTGTTGGACCAACAACGGCGCGTATGCGGCGTCATTGTCCAATCTCTCGCTGGGGCGCCTGGGCGCCGCCTCAGTCCAGGGCCAAATCGACGATTTCGGGACGAATAACGTTGGCGCTGTGGGCCACAGACGCTGGTTGCTCTCACCCGGCCAGCAGGAGGTTGGTGTCGCGTCGACCACCGCGGTGAACGGCACATATTTCGGGAGCGCCGCGATCGTGGTGATGTCGCCATCGAGTTCGACCTGCTCCGGGAACGCCTGCGACGGCACGAAATGGCAGTCGGACGCGGGCGACACCGCTTTCACCATCGCCCACAACATCACCTGGAGTTCTCCGACCTTCGTCCAATGGCCTTCGGCTGGCTATTTCCCGTATCAGCTCTTGGACGACAGGGGCACTGCGGCGGGCGACGGGTTCCAGTGGACTGTCGCGACCGGGAACAGCTCGATCAGCTTTTCGCAGGCCGTGGTGTCGATGACGAAGAACGGCGTGTCGGTCGGCGCGATCTCGGCCAGTCCTCAAAGCGGCGGCAAGGGCGACAGGGGCGCGATCAGCTGGCTGCTGCCCGCCGGCGTCATGACGCAACCGGCGGCTGGACAGACCGACGTCTACAGCGTGACGATCAGCGGAATAACCGGGTACGGGACCCTCACATATGAGGTGAAAGTGTTCTCTGTCCCGGAGGTCACCTTCAATCTGGCCCCTTGGGGTTACTCCTGGGTCGGCGGTGAGATCAGCGCCATAACCAGCGACGTGACCCCGGCGAACGCCACGCTGACATACCAGTGGACTCGGGACGGTGAGGCGATCCCAGGCGCGACCAATTACACCTACACCGTCCAGGCAGCGGACTTGACGAAGCGGATCAGGGTCCAGGTGACGGGCGCCGCCGCAGGCTACGCGCCGCGGACGGCGACTTCGGGTTATTTCGAGATCCGGGACTACTTCTGGACCGTGGCGACCACGATTTGCACGGCGCCCAAAGTTGGAGTCGCGTGCTGGGCGTCCCTCCCCACAGCGTATCCACCCCCCGATTCAGTGGACTATCAGTGGTTCGTCGGCGATTCGACCACTGTGGCCGGCGTCGCTCAGTCCTATACACCGGTGGCAGCCGACGCCGGGAAGACGTTGACCGTTCGGATGACGCTGAACAAGGCGGGATACCAGACCACGAGCGTGAACACGGTCTCTGAGGGCGCCATCGCCAACGGAGACTTGAGCAGCGCGACGGCGGCGGTGTGCGCGTCCCCGAAGGTTGGTGTGGCCTGCGCGGCAAGCGCGTCCGCGACTCCGGCTGGGGCAAGCGTCACCTATGTCTGGAAGGTCGCCGGCCAGCAAGTCTCCACCGCGTCCAGCTACACGCCCACGGCGGCCGACGCGGGCAAGGCGCTCACCGTCACCGCCACTTTCAAGCTCGCCGGTTACAACGACAAGACCGCTGACTCGACCGCCAAGACAATCGCGAACGGCGACCTCGGGTTGGGCACGCCGACGATCACTGGAACCACCCAAGTCGGCTCCACCCTGACCGCTGTCACCGGGACATGGTCCCCCACAGGAGTCACATTCACCTACCAATGGCTGAGGGACGGTTCGACGATCACCGGGGCGACCAGCTCAACCTACAAACTCGTCGCCGCGGACTCCGGCACAAAGGTCTCAATACGGGTCACCGGCTCGTTGACGGGCTACACCAC